>JALSUJ010000078.1 GCA_027071355.1 Gammaproteobacteria bacterium
GAAAACGGGTCAGTCAACACCCCTATTAGAACCACTCATCAGGCATTAGCCACCGAACTGGGCTCTGCCCGTGAAGTGATCAGCCGTCAGCTGAAAGAATTTGAAAACAAAGGCTGGGTGTTGCTCTGTCGGGGAAAGATTGAAATCACCAATCATGATGCTCTATCAAATCTCCTGGCTCATTGATGAAAAATTTATTTAAGCAGTTTCAGGTATAATTATTCAGCATGCACTCCCCTATCGGAGGTTAAAATACTCTAAACCTGAAACCACTTAATAACAAATAAATCAGGAAGTTACTGTCCAGGTTTTAGCCAATACGGGTAAAAGTTCCTCTCTGGTATTCTGAGAAACAACATTTCCAGTGCCTGCCGGTATTTCAAAAGCGGCCATGGCATTAACAAGATTATTTACCTGACTATTCAATAGTTTAAAATTTCCGGCTTCTAGCTGATCAATTTGTCCAGCTTCATCAGAATACCATTCATTTATAGTAAGCTGATCATCCGTACCAGCAATAGTGATCTGCAAATTATCACCCGAATGACTAAACCATAAATCATCATAAGCTATATCAGTAAAAACAATTTTATCCAGAGATTCCGGATCAGAATCATTATTGTGAATCAAATCTGTTCCAAAATTTTCTGAAAAAGAATAGCTGTCATTTCCTTCTCCACCCATAAATAATTCATTCTCATTAGTAGAAATCAAGGTATCATTCCCTGAAGTTCCAGAAACAGAATTCATATTCACAACAGCTGATAAAAAGTTATTGCGGCTCATCACCGTACCGTCCGCAAACTCAAACTGATCCAGCTGATAATTGCCGTTTTTAAACCAGTCTTTCATCAGAAGCTGATCGTCACTGTCTGTCAGCTGTACCAGCAGATGGGCTCCCTGTTTCACCAGTTGCAGTTTCTCCAGACTCACGCCTTCTCCAAATACCAGGGTATCGATATAGGCATTGGGTGAATAGGGATCATAGTGGGTCAGGCTGTCCTGACCGCTGCCGTAGCCAAAAACAATCTGATCACTGCCGTAACCGTCATTTAACCGGTCGTTGCCCGCTCCGCCGTCAAGGTAATCATTATGATTGCCTC
>JALSUJ010000079.1 GCA_027071355.1 Gammaproteobacteria bacterium
CATGTGTCGCTTTATCTCGGCATCCTGCCTCCATAAACCCCGTAAACACAGGCCCTGCAGAAAGATACTCTTATCAGGTTTAAATCATACTGAATAGTTACTCTACATTATAAATAAAAAAGGCGCAGTATAAAAACAGCGCCTTTTTCTATCTGCCACCAGAATGGGTGACAGCTATTTTTCTTCGGTTGAGAAGGATGAACCACAACCACAGGTTGTCGTTGCATTGGGATTGCGGATCACAAACTGTGAGCCTTCCAGACCTTCTGTATAGTCAATTTCTGCACCCACCAGGTACTGGAAGGACATCGGGTCAATTAATAGCTTAACACCCTGATTTTCAACTTCAGTATCACCATCGTTAATTGCTTCATCAAAGGTAAAACCATACTGGAAACCGGAACAACCACCGCCAGTTACGAAAACGCGTAATTTCAGGTTGTCATTCTGCTCTTCTTCAATCAAAGACTTTACTTTCAGTGCTGCTGCATCAGTAAAATCTAATGGGCTTTCACTACTCATAACTTTATTCCACTCCAATTTCAATGGCTTTATTATTCAATAACCAAGCACATTAGTCAACATTTATATAGATTAATTATTACTCAATATTTCCGGTTCTTCAAGACGGGCAGGTTCACTCTGACTATCAATACTACTGACCTGATCCTCAGTGACATGCACCAGGTTGCCGTTTACTTCTGCTCCCATAGCCATTTCAAATAATTTATAATAGACATTACCATAAACTCGGGCTTTTTTGGCCAGTTCTACATGATGACTGGCATAAACATTACCTTCAACCGTGCCGTTAATGATGATATTGGGGATTTGAATTTCTCCCTGTACAACGCCATTTTCACTAATAGTAATGGTAGCACTATCATCATCTTTGGCCGTTATATTACCAATAATTTTACCGTCAACCAACAAACCTCCTGAAAAATCTAGATCTCCGACAACCTCAGTATTTTTTCCAATTAAGGAGTCAATTCTTTTGGTCGAACCTTTTTTATTTCCCCACATATTTTATTCCTTCATTTTCAGTCCAGCCCAGATCGCTGAGCTCAATAATTGTTTTTTTCTTTTTTGAACTAACAATAATATCTACTGCCTGTGCTTCCATTCCTTGAGGAAGGGATATTATACCGCTAAACTCCTGATAATACTTGAAATTATACTTAAACCCATGTTCTTTACGGTTATCTTTATCTAATGGCACCTTATTACTGACAATTTGATCAAACAGTGAAACTTTAATGGCTTTATTATTTTGTACACCTTTAATATATATTTTTACCCTCCCCTTAGTATAGGTTCTTTTTTTCATTTTTTGGGCAATAATAAAATGATATTGATAGTATTTCTGATTTTCGTTACCCGATTCCGGTTGCATATCCCTGGGTGCGACAATGGGGGTTATATTCAGACTTTGCAAATAAATTTTTTCCCGCCCTTCACCCGGAGCAATTATCCCTTTATAAAAATTAACCTGTTTTTCCAGTTGCAGAATATTTTCCTGTTCCCGGTACATATCCGATTTTATAATGGCGCAGGACTTTTGCTCCAGTAAAAATTTACGTTCCAGATGAAGAATGTCCCGGCTTAAATCCTTATTGCGTTTTTTAAGTATTTTTTGCTGCAGCAATAAGGAGTTACGACCACCTTTCTCCTTGATGATATCTTCTTCAGACTGCATATAGCCCATTTCATAAGCCCCCCATAATAAGGCAAAACCTGCAATTGCAAATAATAGACGCAGGCCATAATATTGCAGAGGGTGACTGCGGGCAATGATGATGTGGGTCATAGCTTTCCTGTATTCAGCAGATTAAGGCATCAATGGTACGATATTGAGTCCGGCTTTTTCATCCAGATCAAAGGCAATATTCATATTTTGAACAGCCTGCCCAGCCGCACCTTTGACCAGATTATCAATAACTGAAAGCACTACAATAGTGTCATTATCCTGCGGCTGATGAATAGCAATACGACATAGATTGCTGCCTTTTACGGTTCTGGTTTCAGGATGCGAGCCCGATGGAAGAACATCAACAAAAGGTTCATGCTGATAAGTCTGTTCATAGATTGCCTGAATATCACTGATATTAGTGGCATCAGTATTTACTTTTGCATAAAGTGTCGCCTCTATGCCCCTGATCATCGGTGTCAGATGAGGTACAAAAGTTAAATCCACAGCGGCTTTATGAGCCAGTTCCAGACCCTGTTTAATTTCAGGCAGATGACGATGTCCTGGTACAGCATAGGCCTTAAAGCTTTCACTGGCTTCACACAACAAGGCACCTACACTGGCTCCCCGACCTGCACCACTGACACCGGATTTACAGTCTGCTACCAGAAAATCGGTATTAATTAAATTATTTTCAATTAAGGGCAGAAATCCTAGCTGAACAGCGGTTGGATAACAACCAGGATTAGCTATCAGGCGAGCCTGTTTAATCGCCTTGCGGTTAATCTCAGGCAAACCGTAAACAGCCTGTTCAACATACTCGGGACACGCATGAGTCATACCATACCAATGTTCCCAGACAGCTATATCCTTAATACGAAAGTCCGCAGCCAGATCAATAACCTTTACACCCGCTTTAATTAACTTTGCAACCATTTTCATAGCCACCCCATTAGGGGTGGCAAAAAAGACCAGATCACAGTTTTTTAAGGCATTAACATCAGGTTCAGTAAACTGGATATCCATATAATTGCGTAAATTAGGAAATAAATCACTGACAGGTAAACCGGCTTCTGAGCGTGAAGTGATCACCTGCAACTCCACATCAGGATGATTTGCCAGTAACCTTAATAATTCCACACCGGTATACCCGGTGCCGCCTACAATACCTGTTTTTATCTTTGCCACGATTTCTAACCTTAACTTAAATGAATGACCAGACTTTTCATCCGGCAGGTACCCAATATGAGACCAAAAATACTGTTGGCTCGGGGCTGGATTAGCCATTATAATACATGCTCACCAATAAATGGATACTTTAAGCGGGTTGTTAAGAGCTAATGAAGAAAAAAGATTTTGCTGTATTCAGTTTTATTCTTGCCGTAGGTGCCTTACTGGCATATCTCTGGCTCTCACCATCGGGTCATCCGGTTGCCCCTGTTGCTGCGTTTAAGGATTTACATGGTAAACAGTTTACCCTGGCAGAACTAAAAGGTCGTCCTGTAATTGTTAATTTCTGGGCCACCACCTGCCCAGGCTGTGTTAAAGAAATACCGATATTAATTCAAATGGCTGACAAATACGCTGCTCAACAATTACAGATTATTGGTGTGTCCATGAATTATGATCCCGAATCACAGGTCAGGGAAATGGTAAAACAAAAAAAAATGAACTATACCATCGTACTTGACAGCTCTGGTGAACTGGCCAGAACATTTAATAACGTGACACTGACCCCAACGACATTTTTTATTAATAAACAGGGTCAGATTATTAAACACAAGCTCGGTGAAATGTCTCATAATGAGATGGAAAACAACATTCAACAAATCATGCTTTAAGCTTTTTAATGAAACAGCACATTTTAAGGAAACATTTTTATGCTATGGGTAAAAGCCTTTCATATTATTTTTATGGTTACCTGGTTTGCAGCTCTGTTTTATTTACCCAGACTATTTGTTTACCATGCCAGCAGTAATGATAAAATCAGTAACGAACGTTTTAAAATTATGGAGCGCAAGCTGTTTTACGGCATTATGACACCCAGTGCAATTATAACCATTGTACTGGGTTTCTGGATGTTATTTGATTATGCCTGGCTAGCCTATTCTACTATGCTCTGGCTGCATATCAAGCTGGCTCTTGTGGTGTTATTAATTATTTATCACCTTTATTGCTGGAAACTGCTCAATTTATTTAAGGAAGACCGTAATCCCTACAGCCATGTATTTTACCGCTGGTTTAATGAGATACCCGTTTTTATGCTTATAGGTATTATTATTCTCGTCGTAGTTAAACCCATATGATTCATGCCGCACCACCCATTGTACTGTGTTTTTCCGGCAACGACCCTACCGGTGGTGCCGGCATTCAGGCAGATATTGAAGCGATAAACAGTATGGGAGCCAGGGCTGCGCCTGTTATTACCGCTCTAACGGTACAGGACACCCAGAATGTGAAGTTTTTTTCTGCCACTGATCCCAAAATACTGACTGAGCAGGCACGGGTTATTCTGGAGGA
>JALSUJ010000080.1 GCA_027071355.1 Gammaproteobacteria bacterium
CCTGGACACTTCCGCTTTTCTATCAACGGTATCCAGACGGGTTCAGCCTTTCTCTAATAAATAACACCTATATTAGCCAGGTACATCCATACGCTGATAGCAATGATTAAAATACTCCAGTATTGCAAGGGTAGCCAGAACATGGAATGGGTTTTTTTCAGTTCAATGCGCTCACTTGTCTGTGCATCAATCACTACCCTGCCCGGTTTTTTATTAAGTTTGTTACCCATAATATAGACGGGCAGTGCCGATAGCAGAATAACCAGGGGCATAGCCCATTGACTGGCTTTATAGAAACCAGCGCCATACACCGAATCAAAAAAGGTTTGCGCCAGTAATGAAAGTATTAAAGGAATAAGGAGCGCACTAATCCCCCACCCTTTCCAGATTATCATGGTTCTTTATCCTGTTATTTATAGATTAATGAATAGTCTGCGGGTGATTATAGTAAACATTTTATCCGTTTTCACTCTCATAATCGGCGTTATTCATTCATGGATGAAGGATTAAAGAATGGGCCATCAATGCCGATAAACAGTAAAGACACCTTCGTCCATTTTGATTTATGTCAATCATTCTTTTCTTTTTTAGCGTGGGTGTTGATTAAACGCTCTGTTTTTAACCTTTATTTGGAGATTACTATGTCTATCTCATCTGTTGCCCATTCATCCACGGTACCATTAACCCAACTTTCACAGCTAAAATCAGCAGAAACTGTTGAAGGCAGCAGACCTGATGGGGATGGCGATAAGGATGATTTGCGGGTAGCGCCATCCGCGACACCCCCAGTTGCTACATCACCGGTAACCGGCACGATAGGTCGTAATGTTAACGTTGTTGCTTAATATGTTTTCTATACCCGGCTATACGGTTCAATCACCTTAAATACCCCGGTTGCCGTCATGTTACGACGGTGCGCATACACGCTCAGTGCTGCAGGGTTAAGGCGGTCAAGCGCCTGAAAATAGCTCCGGTTAAAACCGTCCCGATCACCCTTGAAACGGAACAGGTAATCATCATTGATGCGCCACGTAGTTTTATCCAGCTGTTGGCAATAGCCTGATACGATAACTTTCTGTAGTGCGGGTAATGTGATAAAGG
>JALSUJ010000081.1 GCA_027071355.1 Gammaproteobacteria bacterium
TGATCAGGGGGGTAACAACAAAAGCCGTGGATAAACCCATGGGTATTATGTACTCCTTATCCGGCTGCATACCTGCCTTAAGAAATAACTCAACAGCCTGCGTATCGTTACTCAGAACTTTTTTATGGAACTCAGCTTCGGTATATGGCACATTAATTGCAGCAAGTTCTTTCCGGTATTTCAACGGATCAATTTTTGTTTTCTGATTATTGCTGGCATTACTGCTACCAGAGCAGGCAACCATACCTAAAACCAGTAATAATATTACGGTTATATTTTGACGTACTGTATTTCGTTTCATTCTATACTCTCCGTTTTTTTCTTGTTTCCTGTAAAAACAAATTCGCTCTGACGCAAGGCAATAACTAATTGAGGTTGAAAATATTGTAACGATAGCGGTTTGGTCATGCACCCTATACAAGCTGTATGATATACCTTACATGCTACACCCATACTTATGACTGATGTAATTATAAAAAATGGAGCAATCTGTCTATGTCCGGGTCCGGGGATACAATTGGCGATAGCTTCCATTTCATCAATCACATCATATCCATTATGTGGATCTTGCAAAAAATGAAGCCTGTCAGCTACATCCATATCAGCTCTATGTTCAACAAAATTATTCTTAAATGCCTTATCTTTTAACCATAATCGATCATCCAGGAAAACAAGATCGAATTTTTCGTTTCGTACCGCCTTGATTGCACTATTTGTATCACAACAAACAACCAGATTGGCATTAATATCACTCATATCCGTATTATCATTAATCTGATTAACTGCCTCAGAAATAATCTTTTTGGTATCCGGGTCATCATCAACTAACAATATCGTTTTACTCACTATCTACTCCTGCCATTGTTATTTCGTGTATTTTAGGTTAGGTTTAGGTTAGGTGTTTTTCTTCTGAAAGTAGTTTATTCGATGCATGGCTATAACCAGAGTTTTTAACAAAACATCATGAACGAAGGGCTTAACAATAAAATCCAGACAACCTCGTTCTACCGCGCCAGATGCCAGACTATCAAGCCCGTCATCATCCCGATATGACAGGATAAGATAAAATGGCGTTTTTGTACCGCTCTCATCCAGAACAT
>JALSUJ010000082.1 GCA_027071355.1 Gammaproteobacteria bacterium
CATCAGTCATAGGACGCTGTTCAAGTTTCCAGCCTTTTTTATCAGACACCGGTTTGAAAGCATCCCGATATATCAGTTGAGCATGTATTTTGATTTTCTGATTTTTATTTTCAGGCAGCTTAAACTCAAACCTTGCATGATCTGGCACTTTAACTTTTAACGTGGTATCAAAGGCAACGCCTTCAGCCAGAAAGCCGCCAACCCCTACCAGAACTTTACCTGTTCCAGGCATAGGTTTTGACTGGTACGCCTTGGCATACATTTTTCCTGGCATACCTGCCCAGTCATTTTCATCGCGCTTTCCAGTTTTGGGGTTTCCCATGCCTGCCAGTGGGGGTAACAGGCCTTTTTTATCACCACTATAAATCAGCTTATGTCCCTGTTCGTCTGTCACATCGATTTTTAATATCACATTTCGAATAGGTCCTGAACCGGGAACTTTATGTCCCGCACCAATATTTTCTACGGTCGTATTAACGATGAGTTTGTTAGCTGAAATTTTACTATCAACATTTAGCGAAAGGGCTTTCTTTAACATTGCAGGATCATAGGAACCCACAAATGTATGCCGGCGAAGCCCCTTACG
Source organism: Gammaproteobacteria bacterium (assembly GCA_027071355.1). Classification (GTDB taxonomy): domain Bacteria; phylum Pseudomonadota; class Gammaproteobacteria; order GRL18; family GRL18; genus JANELJ01. Next base: position 587 of record JALSUJ010000082.1, read on the forward strand.
TTTAGGGCCACCCATTGCAGATGCGACTTCACCTTCGATTAAAGGCATATGGCACTGCTGGCAAGTTTTATCAGTTTTGCCAGAATCAAAAGCTTCTTTCCAATCCTTGTAAGTGGATATGGAAAGAAACTTTTCCTGATTAAGGTGACAGCTGCCACAGAGTTCTGATGTTTTATGCAGGGCACTGTATTGTGATTTATGCACAGGAGATTTTGAATCCTTTAATGGCCCATAATGGGTATCACTCCTGCCCAGCGTCACCGTATCGCTGATTCGTGTATGGTAGCGTCCATTAGCATCCTGTTTAATGTGAACGGACGCTACACTATGACAGAATATACATGAAATACCGTGGTCTTTTTTCTCCTTCATTGCAACACCAAGATCAACTTCCTTGCCTTCTTTATGGGCTTTAAGGGATAGCAATGGAAAATGACAGTCGGCACAATCTCCTGTTTCACCCTTTTTCATGGGTTTAAAACCGAGGCCATCAAAGCCTCCAGTACCATGCT
>JALSUJ010000083.1 GCA_027071355.1 Gammaproteobacteria bacterium
GCATTACCCTGAGCTCTAAGCTGAGACAGTTTTTCCCGCCGCTGGGTAATAAGTTTATTCTCATCATTGGCTTTTTCTTCGATAGCTTGGGATTCGGACATGAATTTACTCACTTGATAATATTAAAATTTTTATAAATCAGACTTCAATGAGGCTTCTATAAACGGACGCAAATCACCGTCCAGAACCGCCTGGGTATTACTGGATTCTACTCCGGTTCGTAAATCTTTAATTCTGGACTGATCCAGAACATAGGAACGGATCTGACTGCCCCAGCCGATATCGGATTTATTTTCTTCCTGTTCCTGTTTTTCGGCATTACGTTTTTGAATTTCCAGTTCATACAGCTTGGCTTTAAGCATTTTCATAGCCGCTGCCCGGTTTTTATGCTGAGACCGATCGTTCTGACACTGCACCACCACATTAGTCGGTACGTGGGTAATACGAATGGCGGAATCGGTCTTATTGACATGCTGTCCGCCTGCTCCGCTGGCCCGATAAGTATCAATGCGCAAATCCGCCGGATTGACATCAATATCAATGTCATCACTGACTTCCGGATAGGCAAAGACGGAAGCAAAAGAGGTATGGCGACGATTACCAGAGTCAAAAGGGGATTTTCTAACCAGTCGATGCACACCAGTTTCTGTTCTTAACCAGCCAAAAGCGTATTCTCCAGTAAATTTTATGGTAGCCCCTTTTATACCGGCTACTTCACCGTCAGAGACTTCCATTACTTCTGTTTTAAAACCTTCTTTTTCACCCCAGCGTAAATACATTCTCAGCAGCATACTGGCCCAGTCCTGAGCCTCAGTACCACCGGAACCCGCCTGAATATCAATAAAGGCATTACTGGCATCCATTTCACCGGAAAACATACGCCGGAATTCCAGTTCACTGACTTCCTGTTCCAGCTCATCCAGTTCAGCAATAATATCAGACACCGCTTCTTCATCTTCTTCGGCCAGAGCCATTTCGAGCAGTTCACCAATATCAGACAGGCCATTAAACAGCCTTTCAAGTCCATTGACAATTTTCTCCAGAGACACTTTTTTCTGTCCCAGAGCCTGGGCATTTTCCGGATTATCCCATACGCT
>JALSUJ010000084.1 GCA_027071355.1 Gammaproteobacteria bacterium
GTCACTGTCTTTAGTATGCTATTTAAATTAATCCGAAACAAATAAACAAGGAGTATGTAACATGGAAGAAACCAAAAGAAAAGAATTAATCAATGAGTATGTCAGTAAATCCATCCAGTTTACTCTGGGTATGCTGGATGATACGGCTCATAGAATTAATAATGAACAGTCTGTCAAACTGTCTGATGTCAGGGTTGCCCAAATTCGTACAGAAGAACTGGTCAAACATCTTGAGCAAAGTTCATTGCTGGCAAAATCCTATGCCAAAAAAGCGGATCTGTTGGGAATGGATGGTGATATTTTTAACCAGAATAATCTGGATAAAGCAGCCTTCGAACAACAGCAGCTTGCGGATTATTTAAAAGGCAGGCTGGCGGATAAAAAAGCCTTTGTTGATATTAACTATAAACCTATGGCTTATAATTCTTCTGTCGGTTTTAAGCTGTTAACAAAACACGGTGGTCCGTTACTGGATACTATGACAGTAGCATATAAACTGATCAATAAAGATATTGCGGGTGCTTCTGCCTCTGCCTCTACCTTTGGAGCTGTATTGGGCGGTATTTCGGGGGCTGCGGTTGTAATGCTCTTACCTTTTGCTGGATTTTCGTTGCTCGGTGCTGCTGCTATAGGATTATATATAGGTTTTAAGGTAGGTGACGGTGCAGATAAGTGGTTTGAAAATAACTATAATAATATGGCGGCTAATGTTACCGACTTTTATGAATGGATAGCAAATCTTGGCAATCCCATCTCCGGTGCCCTGGGCGGCAATGCCTCCGAATATGCTCACCAGGGTTCTCAAAATGCTGCACAGCGGATCCGTCGTGATCCCCTGGTGCTGGATATGGATGGAGACGGTATAGAACTGACGGCTCTGGATGGCAGTGATGCCTATTTCGATCTGGATGGCAATGGCTTTGCAACCCACACCTCCTGGATCGCCCCCGATGATGCCTTTCTGGCTATGGATCGAAACCAGGATGGCAAAATCAATGATATTAATGAACTGTTTGGTAATCCTCAGCAGCATGGCTTTGATGAACTCAGTGCCATGGATACTAATCAGGACGGTATTATTGATAATAAGG
>JALSUJ010000085.1 GCA_027071355.1 Gammaproteobacteria bacterium
ACTGCTTGAGTATGTATTCAATATCCAAAGCCGTTTCACCGGGGCAAAAAGCGCTGTGTAATATGAGTCGTGATTTATCATCCATCAGGCTGACTAAATAACCTTTTTGAACTTTGCCATTAATTTCAATTTTAGGCCCATGCATAACATCGCCATAAACCATATCACCCGGGTAGTCTGCTTCAAAACGGCGATATTCTTTGGGTTGAGTCATTTCAATGGGACGGGATAAACCATGAATTAACAATAAACGATAAACGCTGGAACGACTTAATAAATGTGCACCTTCTAAGTTTTTCATTCGTAATAATTCTAATAAACTGTTCAATGAACGCTTAGGATTATCTTGCTTTGCTTTAATAATGGCTTCTTGCAAGGCCATCGGAATTTTAGACTGCTGTTTATCTTTTCGAACTTTTGGGGCTAAGGCATCAATACCGCCTTTTTTCCATGTGTAATACCAAGATTCAATGGTTTTTTCACTGAGTTGGCTGTGGCGGGAATTGGGAATGGTGTAATGTTTCTGGGCAGAATCAGCAATAATGGCTTTGAGTTCTCCACGTGATAAATGGCTGCGACTGGTTAACTCACCTAAAACTGACAGGCGAAACAAAGCGATTGGATGAACGGGTTTCATTTTTATGACTCCTTTAATTAAATATTAGAGCCTAAACTTTTTTCATTTCCAATATAATGGCTAAACTGTGTGGTCGCCCCCTGAAATTTCAGGGGCCTATGCCACGTTAATTATCTATGGCACAACAATACCTCTTTTATTGAGTAATACCATAGCGTGTGAAAAAATCTTTGACTCCAACCAATGACACCAAAAAGAGCACTGAGTGGAATAATAGCCCATCGTTGAATATTCAGCACACTGATGACGAGGGATGGGGATATCATTTTCTGAATCATCACCCTGATTTATTCTATCGGGTTTTCGTTTGTAAAAGCCATGACGCCTGATATTTTTACTCAAGCAAATAGGACAATGAATGGGTTGATATAACTCTGGATTTTGTTTTAGTGTATTTATATGTTGACTCAGTGTATGTATATTTGAGAGTATAGGTCGCATGGGCAATTTCC
>JALSUJ010000086.1 GCA_027071355.1 Gammaproteobacteria bacterium
GTGAAATTATTTCTGCAAAACTGCCTGCATGATCTCGATCGGAATGACTAATAATTAATGTATCCAAGGATTCTATTCCTTGTGCATGTAAATAGGGAATAACGACCCTATCCCCCATATTAAAAGACTCATTATACTTGTCACCCGTATCATATAATAAACTATGGTTTTGTGTTCGCAATAATATCGATAAGCCTTGACCAACGTCTAATAGATGTAATTCAACATCACCTTTGGCAAGAGGAGTTGGACGTATCAATACAATAGGGATTAAAATAAATAAGGCTAAACTGCGACCCGGCCAACCCTTGGGCATTAACAGCCATAAACTTGAAAATAATAATAAAGCAATGGCAACAAAAGAAAGTTGAGGTAAAAATATTTGGCTCCATGACCATTGACTCATGTATTCTAATAATCCGAAGAAAATATCAATTGGCCATTGCAATAGCTCGAAGCACCATAGTCCTAAAGGCTCATAGATTAATAAAACAGCGCTAGAGATAAACGTCATAGGTAAGATGATCAAACTCATTAAGGGTACTGCCCATAAATTTGCCAATGGGGAGACCAATGAAAATTGTTTAAACTGAACAATAATAGGTGCCAGTAAGCCGATAAATATCCCCATTTGTAAGCCGAATAATCCATAAATACGTTGGGCATAACTCTTTTTATGCCCCAATCTTGCAGATACTTGCCAATAAATAATAGCGACTGCAGAAAATGACAACCAAAATCCTGCTGATAATGAGGCCAAAGGATCAATAATAATCACAGCCAATAAAGCCCAGAGAAAAATACTACTGGGTAAAACATTACGTTTTAGTATCAGGGCAATAAAAATGACGATCAGCATGACTAAAGCACGCTGTGTTGGAATGGAAAACCCTGCCAGTGCGGCGTAGATACAGGCAGCGAACAATGCACCTATAGATGCTGCTTTCATCGCAGGATAAAATAAATTTAAACGAGTATATTTTCGCCAGAAAAAATTAATCAATAACCATACAAAGCCCGACATCAAACTAATATGCAAGCCTGAAATAGCGATTAAATGGTTCGTCCCTGTACGTAAAAATATTTGCC
>JALSUJ010000087.1 GCA_027071355.1 Gammaproteobacteria bacterium
GCATCACCTGTTCAATGCGCGTGCCACCATGAAACGAGTATTGCATCAAGTCCAGTATATTCAGCCAGGCCTGGCGGGAATCATCCAGCAACATGGATTTGATATTATCCGGGCCACTGAATAAAAATAAATAACACAGGCGTTTTTGCTGATGACAAACCCGCAGGGCTTCCAGCACTATGGCTTTGGCCAGATGCTCCGGCTCCCCTTTCATGGATGCGGATGTATCCAGTGCGATTATCAATGGCCCCTGCTGACGATTAACATGCTTACCCTGGGCATCATCCTCTGTTTTCAAAGGTTCACGCACGGGTATATGTTCCGATAAAACCCCGTCCACTTCGTAGCTTAATAACATGCGCTCCGCACGGCGCAAATGCCAGAGCATTTTCAGCTTTTTATGGCCCAGCATGGACAGCTCGCTGGGCAGCATTCGCACCACATCATCATTACGCTCAATACCGCGCATTTCCATGGGCGCCCGTGTTGAACGATGGCAGGACAAATGCCGCACAGATGCATGCTGCTCAGTGTATAAAGGATGGGATTCTGCTTCGCTGGCCCGTTGCTCCCGGCCACGCCCCAGCTGGCGAATGATCTGCTGTAACCAGGGGGAGCGTTTAATGGTGTTATGGCACTTTAATACAGCTTTCCATTGTTGACGCCTTGCAATACCCTGGCTTAAATCAAAACCCAGTTGTCGCTCAATGGCATAATCTTTAAATAGCTTATCCAACTGACCTTGCAGATTTTTTTCTGCCACTGACGGCTGCTCTATATTCAGGGGCGTTTCAGATTTTTGCTTTGCCTTTGTCGATTGTGGCTCAGTTGATTCAGGTGTTTTTTCAGGTTCTGGTTCAGCTTGATTATCAGAAGATTGCTGAGGCGGCTCAGGTGGCTGCTCATCGGGCATTAATAAAACCAGCCTGTCTTTTCCCGAACCAATAAATTGCAGAATCTGTAAACAATAATAATCACACAGTGCTGGATGATTTAAACATAGCTGATACTTGTTGCTGCTATCCAGTGCTTCAATAATGATCTGATATTCCGGATTGGCCGGCCAGTTAAATAATCGGGGCAAC
>JALSUJ010000088.1 GCA_027071355.1 Gammaproteobacteria bacterium
TGTTATATTCCCATTATCATCTGTTACTACTGCTTCACCATTCAGCCCACTTAGGCGATTGCTTTGCATCACATAATTCATATTATCGCTTACATTATCGACTGTTTTTGATAAACGATTACCAAGAAGGTCATAATCATAGGAAAATATTGATGACACATCTGTAACGGACTTCAAACGATCATGGCCATCATAAGTTAATGTATTAGACCCCCAGTTATTATTGATTGAAACAGGATTGCCATTACCATCATAATTTAGCACAGAAAATTCACCTGCCTCACTCCTTATCCAGGTTCGGTAATCATTATGGGGATAATAAAAATAGTTTTTTCCATTTCCATAGCTGCCACTATTAATTTCACCAAACGGAAAGCGTTTAACCACGTTAAATAGCGGAGTTTCCACAGCATCCTGATTCAGCAATACTGATGCGATATTATTTGTTGTGTCATATGTATAGGTAACAATTGCACCGCTGGGATAAGTCATGGCTTTTAATCGACCCGCCATATCATATTCATAAGCTATTGAATTAACCGCTGAATTATAGCCTCGCCAGGTAATAACATTCTGATCGAGACTAAGCACATCGCCAAAAGCATTATATGAGTAATGTGTGGTGGACTTTCCCCGTTTTAGCTGACACAAGTGTCCCTGCCCTTGTGGACAATTATCATACACATAATTTACATCATCGTTTTTACCGGGCGCATCTATACTCAACAGGCGATTTTTAGCATCATAGCTATAGCTAAATAATTGTTGCTTTGCATCCGTTCTAGTCGCTATATTGCCTGCCTCATCATAGGTGTATGTTGTTGTACCACTATCCGGGCTTATCTTACTTAACTGGTTTCCAAGATCATCGTACTGATAGGTGGTTTCTCCATTATTAGCATCAGTTACGGATATTAATTTATCCTGTGTATTATAAGCATATTGCGTAATAGCATTGGCTGTAGTGGGATCACTACCATTTTGATCCTGGGTAATACGCGTGAGGCGCTTAAGATTATCATAGCTATAGGCAGTAGTAACACCCTTACTATCCGTTGATTGCGCTAGGGTTCCATCTGGATTCACAACTCTATCCACCTGCTTATTTTTTTCATTGAAACTATTTAGGCGATTATACAAATCAAATGTCTGGGTGAGTGTTTTTTTAAGGTAGCCCTGCGAATCATAAATGTTTTCCTGCTCTACATTTCCCTCAGAATCCAGAATAAACTCCCGGTAATTTCCGGCATCATCCGTAATCCGGGTTAAACGGTATGCATCATCATAGGAAAAGCTTAGAGAGAACTCATCAATGGAATTTTTGGCTCGAGTTATTTTGGATAACTGACCTGTTTGCGTATAAACCAGACTGGTTATGCGTGATGCTGCGGATACTGAATCATACTCAAAAACACTTTTCAGTCGATCATTTCCTGGATAATAACTATAACCATAAAATAAGTTATTAGCCCTGTATTCTGTATATATTTTACCTGTGGGTGTATAGGTAATATCTTTTCGAATAAAATTTCCACCCGCATCAATAACATTCATCAGTCTTGCACGGTTACTGCCATTTATACTATTGTCTGGATAATAATTAAAAGTTGTAATGTCATTTACATCTGTTCTTGGGCCGTCTATTAAACTTAACTGGTGATAAGGGCCATTGTATTCCATACGGGTCGTACGACTAATCTGCTCACCTGTAGGTGTGTAGCCCGCAATATTGATAGAAGTTATATTGGCATAATCATCATAACTATATGTTGTAAGCTTTTCTGCACCGTTATATACCGATGCTTCAGATATACTGGATACCTTACTGTGAAAGCGAGGATCATAGGTATAACGAATATCACGTTGCTGCGAGCTGCCTACTGCTTCCCTGACCAATCCTGGATTACCTTTGCTATCGTAGTCATAATATTCTGTACGCTGTTGAAAATCCGTGCCTGTGTCATTAACTTTATATTCAAGATTCCCTGTCATCGCATTATATTCGAATTTCGTCGGATTATTTCCCTTAATTTCTGCAACCACGGGACTACCTGCCGCCGGGTTAGTTAAATAAGTGGATTTAATATTATCTATTGTTTCTGTTAATAATGATTTTCGAACTTTTGTAATAAGCCGTGTCCCTTTACCCAGATTGTCTGCATATACAATTTCAACACGATCTTTTTCCTGAGCTTCTCCATGCACACTGAGCTCAGCTCTTTCATCGGCGTCATAAGCCCATGTAACATAGCGTATTCCAGATTCATCAGTAATACCTGTTAATAACTGGGGATTATTGGTGTTTTCATAATGATATTGACGCTGTTTATCATCTGGAAAATCAATGGCTGCCAGTGTTTGGTAGGTAGAATCATAATTAAAGGCCCAGACTCTGCCTGTATGGTCTGTAATGCTGCTTATTCGATTATATTGATCGCTATCACCGTAGCTCTCATATGCAAAAGTCAGGCTTTCACCTGTCTGATTCATTATTTGATATATCCGATCAGTGCCGGGTATATAGCTAATTGTTTGCACATATCCCTGTGCATTCGTGATGGATAATAAATACCCCTCACTATCATATTCTTCAACTGTATCATCTGCTGTATGCAAACGGTAACTGATTACCCCATTGTCTGTTATTTTTTCAACCGTCTCACCACTACCCTGGATATTAGAAAAATCACCAAAATTCTCAAAAACTATCGCCCCATTTGATTCCCGTATAAATCGTAAATAAGTGTCAATATTGGCTGAACCCGTATTAGAGGACCCTGCTGGCTTACCCGAAATAAGGTCGTAAACATTCAATACCATTTTGACACTGCCACCCACTTTATCCAGAATATAACACTGTCCGATCCCGGCAATAGTCGATACAGGCGTCAAATGGTATTCTGCAACTGAAGACTCTATCCAGCTGTAGTTATAGTTCCTTCTATATTGCTTCCATCCAGTCGTACATGCCTCTTCTTTGGTTAGATAAACTCTACCGGTATTTTCTGGAGCTGTATTTAACTTGCCATAGGCACTGACAGTTCCACCCAGCATAGAAGGCTGTTCGGCTTGAGCAACAGGGTTAAGGCCATTAGCTGAGCCAAGATTATTTAAATCAAAGCGCTTGCCTGTGGGGACATCTGAAAAGGTCAGGCGCCTGTTATAGGTGTGCGTCCATTTATTCAGACTGGCACTGTTATAAAACAAATCCAGAGCAAGGGGCCGCACTCCATTGACATATATGAGCGGTTCTCGTTGAATTTTAGTGCCGGTAGCAGGATCAATCGGGTTGCCGACTGTACATGTGTTTTTATTTTTATTGTAGGCGTCACCTATTTTATAAATAGGAAAATAAACAATTGCCAAATGACTATCGCCGGTGCATACCCAAGAGCCATTATATAGCTCTAATTTATCACACCAGTTTCCGCCATAAACATAACCTTGCTCAACTGATGAAGCAGGATCTGCACATCCCGGATAACCATATGATGCCGCCTGTGCCTCACAGGCAGCCAGGGCTTCAGCCTGACTGCCCGCAAATGACGTATCTATAAAACTTGCTGCACTTAATTGACAGGAACAGAACAGCAAAAACCATCCTATTACCGTTTTATGTAAACGGTAGCCTAATATTGTAAGGCGTTGAACAGATAGTGGAGAAGAAAATAGAGAATTACTGGCATTGATATTCATCATTTAACATCCTTGTCTTGAATAAATAAAAACTAACAAAAATCCGATAACAGCGCAATATTTTTCAATTCTTTAAATATTTCAGGAACGAGCCGAGTTTAATATCTCACTGGACAAACTGTATTAGAAAGTTAAATTTTATCCCCTCCCCCCTTTAACAAAGAGAGATCGGAGAAGATTTAAACAATAAACTTATAAATTTATTCCTGGAAAAATTCACCGCCGCTTAAACACCACCACCCGACTAACAAAAAATATCAACACCGCCACCAGCACAATCGACGGCCCTGTTGGACTATCCCATTCCATAGAGGCAAACACACCACCGGTAACCGATAAAGCACCAAATAAAATTGCCAGCCCCAGCATGGCTTCCGGTGAATGCACAAAGCGCCGGGCACTGGCCGCTGGCACTATGAGTAATGCGGTAATTAATAATACGCCAACCACCTGTATGGCCACCGCA
>JALSUJ010000089.1 GCA_027071355.1 Gammaproteobacteria bacterium
GTGCTGTATTTCGTATGATGTTTTGTCTTCCAGTGATTTTACATAGGCGCGGTTTACCATCTCCCGATCATCAGGATGAATATGTTCTAAAAACAGATCATAGGAAGGCCTGGTTGTTGCCCTGTCCAGCTCAAAAATATTATAAACCTCATCCGACCAGTGTAACTCATGGGTTAATATATCCAGCGACCATGAACCAATCTGTGCAACCCGCTGGGCTACTGCCAGATTATCCTGCAGAGCGTATTCTTTCGTGACATCCCGGAACACCAGAATGACACCATGTACAACACCCTCATCATCTTTAATCGGTGCTGCACTGTCGGCTATTTGATGTTCGTGTTTATCCCTGGCGATTAAAACCGTGTGATTGGCCAGGCCCACTATCTTGCCGGTTTCCAGCACTTTAAGAACCGGGTTATCAACCGGTTTACGGTTTTGGGCGTTAATAATGGTAAAAATATTAACCAGTGGTTTACCCATGGCTTCTTCTTCCGTCCAGCCACAGAGTTTTTCGGCAACCGAATTCATGCGCGTTACATAACCAAACTCATCGGTCGCAATAATACCGTCGCCAATACTGTCGAGGGTTAAGTCCAGCCGTTGTTCTCTTTCCCTTAATGCTTTTTCAACATCCTGTCTGGCTTCCACCATCTGGTTAAAGGCATCCGCCAGCTCATTAATATCGTGGTCCCTGGAGCGCACATTAAATTTGGGAATTCTGTTACCCCCTGCAAAATCCTTGATCTCTTGGGTGAGTCGATACAGGGGCTGGGAAATATGTCGGCCAATAATAACAACCAGCCAGATTGCAATCAGACCAATAAAAACCATACCCAATGACAGCCGCTCAATTGACTGATTAATCGTCTGAGTAATGCCGGCCTGAGAAACCCCCACATGTATATGGGAGGGTGTGCCGGCTATTAAAGGCATTTCATATTCGGTTATGGCTTCCCCATTTGATGTAAAGTGCCAGATTTCCTTAAGCCGCTGTCCATCTGAATATAATGGACTGGCATGGGCCGACATGCGTTCTGCCAGCACTCGGGGGAACCCCCCATAAAAAGAATGCGCAAAGA
>JALSUJ010000090.1 GCA_027071355.1 Gammaproteobacteria bacterium
GCCTAATTTTTTTATTATTGTTTGTTACCGGTTATAAGTAAATGCAAATTTTACTGGTATTTATTTTTTACAATATGACGGGATCCCGCGCTCTGCGTGGTCACTCATACCACGATTTAAGATAATCTGGTATCTATGTGGTAATCAAAAGTAGTGTTCAGGTTTTTTGTTATGTATACTTTCCCACATGGGAACAATGGAGAAAAAAGCCCTGCTGAATCAGCAGGGCTTTGAAAAAAAATATTAACTGGAGTATGGTCTAAGTGATTAACATATGCCAGCAGCTAGACATGTACTTGATGAGTCAACGGTCCAGGTGACAGAATTGTTAGCAGTTACTACTGGTTTTAACACATAAGTTTTACTATCCACGGCTGCACTACCTGTTGCGGTAACTTTACCATCTGTGGCCATTGTCACTGAGGCGACATTTGCTGCATCCGCTGCCCCGGTTAATGCGCCTGCCACAACTGTACCTGCCGTGCTTCCGCCGGTGCCGCCGCCGTCAGCACAGTTTGTAAGACCATTACCTTGCTGAATACATAACTCAAATGCTGTTTTAATTGGCCCTGTAGCCAGCACAACTTCAGAGAACTTGGCTTTTTTGGTATAGGTTTGATAAGCCGGTAAGGCAACCGATGCCAGAATGCCGATAATGGCAATCACGATCATTAATTCAATTAAAGTAAAACCCTGTTGGGCTTTATGTGTGGAAATCTTTCTCATGGTTCTCTCCGAGTAATTATTAACGGTTTTATTGTTGAATATCATTTTTTATTATCATTTTTGTCCTGATAGTCAGGCTGCTTTTACTTCAGCACTTTTAGTGATGCAGGCATAATGCCAACTTTTTGGTAATCCATTTATAATATTTAATATCAGTGACTTATTATTGTTTTAAAGTGTCTTTCCGTCATGCAGAAAAGCCTGAAATTGTCAGTATGTGACAAAAATGTAAGACAGGGTCGCGGATTCTTTGGGCCGACACATTACTCTGCCAGCCAGTCTCTGGGCTGGAGATAGTAGTCATACAGTTCGGCTTCGCGGCTGTCGGCGGCAAACTGTTTGTTGTAGCTGAAA
>JALSUJ010000091.1 GCA_027071355.1 Gammaproteobacteria bacterium
GGCTAGAACACTTGTACTCGCCGGAGGCGGTTATTTACTTTTTGAACCTGACTATCGTTTGATTAGCGAAATAATGGATACTCTTTTTACTCTGTAAACTGGCGAATCCCTTTGTTTCAAATTTAGCCCGCTGCGCGGCTAATATCTTTAGCCTTGCCAACTCTTTCTATCATTCCTTTTCATTAGAAATATTGAACTACAACCGCTTATATTAAAAGAATTAATTTCTTACTTTAAACGCTTTTACAAGCCAACGCCGAGTTCACCAGACCGAAAAGTTGCGTGACTTTTGTGGCATTATAGCGAAGCGCCACAAAAGGCGCGTAACTTTTTGGGTCTGCGTGAAACGCCTTGTTGGGCATTTGTAGTATTTATACTTCTGGAACTTCAGGCCAATCTGGCCTATTCATTTCAACCCATTTTTTTAATTTACGTCTTGCTGAATCACCTGCTGTTTCAATTTTTAAGTAGTCACAAACAGCTTTCCATGAGTTACTACTGATTTTATTTCTCAGCTCAGGTATTTGTTGCAACCACTCAGATGGTTTTGGGGACGGTGCTTTTTTTGAACCGTAGGGCGGTAGCTCAATATTTAATAAGCCAAGCTCTTTATTTTTTACCTTTTCTTTTATCGGGTATATCTCATCTAATATCCGTCTTAAGGCTTCATTAAATGTAAGACTTTCAAATGGTTTGCGTTTGGCTAAGCTCTCCACCCTAAGGGCTAGTTCTTCATCAACTGTATATTCAGGCATTACGTTTCCTCCATATAATGAGGCTTACATAATGACACTAGTAATTACTAGTGTCAATAGGAATTTACTAGATATTACTAGTGATGGATTTTGTCGTTAGGATTGATATTGCAAAATTCCATAATTCTGATAGAGATTATAAATATATATGTTCCTATTCAATTCACTAACTTGTTGTATTTTTTTGGTATTTTTTATTATTAGCCCAACGCCGAGTTAAGCTGACCCCGAAACTGGGTGACTTTTGTGGATGCCTTTACCACAAAAGGCGCACAGCTTTGGGGGTCGGCTTAAACTTTTTGTTGGCAACCAGATTTGCCATAAA
>JALSUJ010000092.1 GCA_027071355.1 Gammaproteobacteria bacterium
GCAAGCTTACGGGTTGTCAAAGAAAAATAAGACCAGCCATAATATTGAACAGCAGTCTTTTTTACACGTTGTTTTATTTCATTAATGGATAAGTTCAGACGTTTCAAACCATTAGACAATAGTTTACCTTCAAGTGACAAAGGTGTATCCAGCGCAAAACCATAAACGGTTTCATGACCAAAGGGAGGGCTGACAATAAACTGATAAGCCGCTGATTCATCAGGCACATCAATAAAAATATCCGCCTTAAAAAAATTATCCTGTCGATTAGCATTGGGAATTAATTGTATCAACTGATTATCAGCCGTTTGATATAACACATATAAATATGCATCCCTGTCCAGACTCAGCAGAAACCTTAACTCGTCTCCCTGCTGGAAAACCTGTTTATCCCCCAGATAGCTGGTGATTTCAATTTGAATATTTTTCGTTTTCTCAGCACTCCCGTAAGCAGGCAAGATAAAAAGAAAACAGAAAACAAACAGCCCATTAAAGTGTTTCATTACGGCATATCAAAACGGTGCTGATAATAAGCGGATAAACCACCTATCGAGTAGGTTTGTGTTCCTCCAGTTAATGGCGCATAGGTATAGGCTCGTTGATTGATGCCAAAGCCCAGAGAATTATGTTTATCCAGGGTATAGGAAAAACCAATTTCAAAAGCGATACTGCTGGCATCCGCCAGCTTATTTTTATTAATGTCTTCCAGCCGCCCGTTTCCAATCAGCCCGAAACTGCCATATAACAGCCAGTCCTTGTTCAAGGGATAAAAACTGCTGACACCTATACCCAGCCCGGCAAAATTCTGCTGGTAGTTATTGCTTAACCATTTATCACTGGTGGTTTTAATATCCAAATAAAAAGCCGTGCGCTGAAAAAAATAATAACCGGCCAGCAAATCAAATTCGCCGTGTTTTACTGTACTGGCAGATACCGGCTGAACACCTGAGAGTGTAATCTGATTAGGCGCATTATCTGTAAAACGATAATTACCACCCTGCAGGCGAATACCTGTAAAGAATTTGTCATTCTGATAAGCCAGGCTAAAACCCAGCTGTCCGCTTTGCTGACGAACCTCA
>JALSUJ010000093.1 GCA_027071355.1 Gammaproteobacteria bacterium
GTAAATACACATAGTATAATTACCTGCATATTTCGCATCAGAAATATGGCAATTATGCTGTACGGTAGAAATAAGCTGGTCAAGGTCTGTATGCATAAAACCTTCGTATCTTTATGGTGAAAACATCACCTTATCAGTATATTATGTCGTCGGCTACAACAAAAATTGTAAGGTTTTGAGGTATGAGATGAAGCTTCGAGTAAAAAATAAGTGGAATGATAAGAACAGGGTTCGTACAGCGGAAGAAACGGGTAGCGTACTGGGGTTTAACCTGTGGAAAGTGGCCAGTGAAAATGTACTGCATATAGAAAATGAAGGATTCCAGACTGATACCCAGAATCAACGCCTTGATGTTATTGCCGAATTTTCGGCGTTTTATATCCATGTGATTGATCGACTGATCTCGGCAAAACAATACAGTGCTGAGAAACGCCAGGCGATTATTACCGGTCTGGCATTAAATATGGCAAAAACCATGCATGACAATCGGCGTGACGTTTCAACTGATAAAAACGCAGATTACCGCGATGCATTTATCAACGTAATCAATAATCGCATGAATGAATATGCCAGTTTCAGTTTTGATGGTGATCTCGACCCCGGATTTCAGGTAAAACGCTGTGCAGGGGAACATGTGCGTGAGGTAATGGGCGAAAAGGACAACAAGTGGGTGCCAGACCAGGTGATTGAAGTAGAAATACCCGATGCGATGAAAGCTATGAAACGTATTTTGCGGGGTATGCTTTAGGCGTCTGTCCGAGAAAGTACAGTGGCCAGGTAAATTCCCTCAATACACCGTGACTAATGTTGTCGTGGATGTCAAAATATGTTCCAGCTTTCTGTTTTTGGCAAAGAAAGTTAGGAGATTTGTTTTTTTCAGCCAGGAGTCTGCTGAGCCAAATTTTGTCAGAAAATGCCTTTTGTCAGAAAAATGCCGGTGAGATTGTTTCTCCCCGGCATTTTTAATGCATAATGGCTTAACCGTTAGTGCTTAAACAGGCAAATAAAACGGTTTATTTTTTCCAGCTACTAAAGTTATCGGTATTTTTTGCTTTACCATCTTCATAACCCGC
>JALSUJ010000094.1 GCA_027071355.1 Gammaproteobacteria bacterium
GTGCAGAATAATTTATTTCTGAAGAAACGGGAAAGACATCCCGTCCCATGCGCGGCAATTCATCAATATCCATGGCGGCTTTTTTAAAGCGTTCGTATTCCTGCAGTCTGCGGATCAGTTCAGCACGCGGATCAGCTTCTTCCTCTTCCATTGATTCTGGTCTGGGCAATAACATGCGCGATTTGATTTCTGCCAGCATCGCAGCCATAACCAGGTATTCTGCCGCCAGTTCAAACTGAAAATCCTGCATTAATTCAACATATTTCACATATTGCTCAGTAATTTCAGCAATGGGAATATCCAGAATATCCAGATTCTGACGTTTAATTAAATACAGCAATAAATCCAGAGGCCCTTCAAAAGCTTCGAGAAAAACCTCCAGTGCTTCGGGCGGAATATAGAGATCTTTGGGCAGTATGGTAACCGGTGCACCCTGCACATAAGCAAAAGGCATTTCTTCCTGCTGAGGAGGATTATTGTCAGCCGAAGATTCAACTTTAGTGGTAGTCTGCTCCTTGGAGACAGACTCCTGTTCCATTTCTGGATTTTGCGCTCCCGCTTCACGGGTATTTTGATCGGCTGTCTGAGTCACATGGGCTCCCGATTAACGGTACTGAATACCAATTGCCTGACGCACTTCATCCAGGGTTGCTCGAGCCAGCTCAGAAGCAAATTCACGCCCCTCTGCCACAATATTTCTTACCAGAGCCCGATTTTCACTGAATTCTCTGGCACGTTCCTGAATTGGTTGTAATTCTTCCTGTATCGCTTCAATTAACGGCCGCTTACAATCCAGACAGCCAATGCCTGCACTGCGACAACCTTCCTGAACCCAGTTTTTCTGAGCCTCATCTGAATACACTTCATGCAATTGCCAGACCGGGCATTTATCCGGATCACCGGGATCAGTTAAACGCACCCGATTAGTATCGGTAGGCATTTTGCGCAGCTTCTGATCAATAGTGTCCATATCATCTCTCAAGGTAATGGTATTACCATAGGATTTAGACATTTTCTGTCCATCCAGACCAGGCATTTTAGATGCCGGTGTCAGCAAAGCCTGCGGCTCAGG
>JALSUJ010000095.1 GCA_027071355.1 Gammaproteobacteria bacterium
ACTTTAATGAGTGATTTATTTTCCCAGGTATGGATTCAGGAGCTGGGCAAAGCCTGGAACAACGATGCCCTGATTGTAGAACCTTTAGAAAAAGCCAAATTTACTGCCAATATTTCTTACGGTTTTATTGGCGAAGATTCCCCCCGCTGCCTGCTCAGCATTGTCAATGGTAAAGTCATCAAGGCCTCCCTGTATGCAAATGATCATCTTGACTGGGATTTACGTGCCGACATTCAAAACTGGGAAAAATGGATTACCCGAGGTTTTGGACTCACCAAACTGGGACCCGCAGTAGCAACTCGTGCCTTGCAGTTCGCCACCGGTGATTATCGCCAGATGATCCGCAATCCGCTATTAAGCCGACCTTTTTTACGTCATTTTACCTTAATGACCAATATAGATACCCGTTTTTAATAAGCTGGCTATTGGCCTGGAACAATTTCATTTATAAAAATCTGGACTGGTCTATAAAATCAGGGGATAATTAAGGGTTCATCTTATTGGCTTAAGGCAGTATATGAAAAGTACGATTGACTGGGAAGCATCCGTTCCTGCAACAGCAGATATTGAACATCTTAAACCTCATCTTAAAGAGCAGGAACAGCAGCAGCTCATTGAGAAGATTAAAGATAAACTGACTGAACAAAATGCCGTACTGGTAGCTCATTATTATACCGATCCAGTGCTCCAGCAGCTGGCAGATGAAACCGGAGGCTGTGTCTCAGACTCTCTGGAAATGGCCCGTTTCGGCAAGGACAGTCCGGCGGAAAAAATTATTGTGGCCGGGGTCCGTTTTATGGGTGAAACCGCTAAAATTCTGTCTCCAGAAAAAACCATTTTAATGCCTGATCTGGAGGCCAACTGCTCTCTGGATCTAGGCTGTGCCGCAGAGGACTTTATTCCTTTTTGTGATCAGCATCCTGATCACACCGTGGTTGTCTATTCCAATACCAGTGCTGCAGTAAAAGCCCGTGCTGACTGGGTTGTTACATCAGGTATTGCCACCCGAGTTATTGAACATTTAACGGCTCAGGGCAAAAAGATCCTCTGGGCACCGGATCGACACCTGGGTAAATATATACAAACAGTTACCGGTGCAGATATGCTGCTCTGGCAGGCATCCTGTATTGTACATGATGAATTTAAAGCCGATGCCCTGCTGGCACTTAAACACAAACATCCTGATGCCAAAATTCTGGTACATCCCGAATCCGCTTATACCGTAGTGGAAATGGCCGATGTGGTCGGTTCTACCACCCAGTTAATTAATGCCGTGCAGAATATGGATGCTCAAACCTTCATTGTGGCTACAGATAATCGTATTTTCTATAAAATGCAGGAACTGGCTCCTGACAAGACCCTGATCGAAGCCCCTACCGGAGGTGTAGGTGCCAGCTGCACCATGTGTGCGCATTGTTCATGGATGGCTATGAACAGCTTACAGGGTATTCTGGATATACTGGAACAGAAACATAATGAAGTGATAGTGGATGAAACAGTTCGAGTTAAAGCCTTTGAGTCCACCCAGCGCTTACTCGATTTTGCTGCATCCTTAAAAAACCAGGGATTTAGAAGGAGTTAGGGGACAGACCACGTTTTTAAAACGTAAAACATAGTCTGTCCCCATTTTCTTTAACCCGCTTTAACCTAGAAAAATCAGTTGCCACCGACTGCAACAGCCTTATGCACTGAATCTAAAGGATTTTCCAGAACATTTTGACTTCACCCGTACGGTGAGTACGAATAAAGCCAAAATAACCTGTAAAACCCTTTATCTCCAGCACCTAAGACTGTTTCGTTACGATGTCAACTGATTTTTCTAGGTTTAATGGAACTCAAAATACCTTCACTTAACCAGTTCTGGATAAACCCGGCCACACGCATAGCGGCATTTTGTTCATCCACCCATTCACAGACCCCGGCACAGATAAGCGCAAAGTTCTCACCCTTTAGCATAGCATCCATTGCCCAGGCTTCATCGACATCCATAGAGCGGTAATAGGTTTTTAACTCCCTGCGCCAGATGAACCAGGCCTGAGGATATTCCTGAGCCACTATATCAATGGGTTCCTGCTGATGTTCAATAGCCTGCCATAATTGTGGCACGTTATAGCTTAAATCAATCCTGTATACGGAAGGATGAAAACTGAATTGCAGTGCTGGCCAGTTTTCCGGAGCGATCTGCTGCAGTATTTCCAGAGTAAGACGCTGATCACCGGCAGCATCAAACGCTTCTCGTAGCAGCCATTCAAAATGCGCCATTTCAGACAGTACGGGCTGCTCCCGATAAGATTTATCACTAGCCAGGAAATAACTTAAATGCTGACCAAAGTAACGTATTGAGAAATGTTGTGAGGGATGAGCATCAACATAACCTAATCCAAGCTTAAAAAAAGCCTCATCGCCCAGTAAGGTATTGACTGCAGGAAAGGTTTCTTCCAGGGCTTCAATTAAACGATACCGATAAGCATTGGCATAAATATCCAGCCGAATATCAGCAGGTACTTTTTCCGTTCCGGTGACCGAGGATTTAATGGTTTTATCATGTACCTGCAGCCATGCCAGCATCTGCATCTGTAAGTCCTTAAGAGACTGATTTTCCGCTATCATATGGCCATTTTTTCCTGCTCAGTAGGTATGACTTTCTGCACAGGAATGCTATCCAGCATAACCTGTATTGTATCTTTATGATAGCCCTGCTGCTGCACTATAGCGGCAATGGAACGGGCCAAAGACAGCTCATCCAGCAGCTCTGCCAGAGGCGGGATATTGGCATCACGTTCAATCATAAAAGTGGTTTCACCAAAACGGGCTACCGCCTGAGCATAGAGTTCCCAGACTGCTCTGCACACCGGCTCATCATGGGTATCAATAATATAATCACCATAATCACTATGTCCGGCCAGATGAAACTGCTGCACTCGCTGCGGGTTAATGGCCTGCAGATAATTCAGGGGATCGAATTCATGATTCACTGCAGACACATAGATATTATTAATGTCCAGCAATAACAGGCAGTCTGCACGCTGGGCAATTTCATTTAAAAATTCCCATTCCGGCATTTCTGACTGCACATAGGAAATATAACTGGAAACATTTTCTATGAGCATTCGACAACCCAGAAAATCCTGCACCTGTTCAATACGCTGGACCACATGATTAATGCTTTCCTGCGTATAAGGCAGTGGTAATAAATCATGAGCATTGGTGCCGTTGGTACCGGTCCAGCAAAGATGATCCGATAGCCAGTGAGCATTAATACTATTTTTTAGTTTTTTAAGCCGACTCAGATAGTCTTTATCCAGCGGCTCAGTATTACCGATATTCATGGATACGCCATGCATTACCACTGGATAGCGTTCGGCAATCCTGTTCAGGAAGTACAGAGGCTTACCGCCATCAATCAGATAGTTTTCGGTTAGCACTTCAAACCAGTCAACTGCTGGCTGACTATCCAGTACATCCTGATAATGTTCTTTTCTCAGTCCCAGGCCAAAACCCAGGTAAGGATATTTATTTTGATTAGAGAGATTGGTCATATAGGTCGGTCTTAATGTTTCATGAACCGGGTGTTCCCAAATAGATAAAATGGGAACCCGGATTAAAGCTCGGCTGGTTTATTAACCTATAATCTTGCCGCCTTTATCACTACATTCCTGCTTGGAACTTTTAACCCAGCCCTTGCCTTTACAGCTGTTCTGGCCTTTACAGGAATTAGTGGCTGTGGCACAGGCAGAAGTCCCCTTACAGGAATTAATACCGCTGCACTTAACCATGCCTTGTGCTGGAGAAGCAACTGCGCTGGCAGTGAAACCGGTGGCTAAAAGTGCTGCTGCAGCCGCTGCAACAGCTGCTCGTGTCAGTTTTTTACTTGTATTCATAGATTTTATACCTTTTATTAATTAAATTTAAAATACTTATTGTTAACTCTGGTTGTTAACTCTGATTGTTAACTCCGGTTGTTAATTCAGGCATCCCGCCCTCATTTACAACCGGTAGAATTGATTATAATTGATATATATCACGAAACAATCACGGTAAACACTTAGATTATCAACAAAATATAAAATTTTTAACTCTATTACTGTGATTTTCTGGCAATATTAGAAC
>JALSUJ010000096.1 GCA_027071355.1 Gammaproteobacteria bacterium
AAAAATGACCTTGAGCCCATTATCTTTCAACTACGCTATGCTACTGTGTAAATATGGGCGTTTTTTATACATAGATGGGATTTTTTTTGACCTCATAACACTTTTGTGGCTGGCCGTGCGAAATGACGTGATTTAGGTCATGTGAAATGACAGCTTGATTTTCTTCTCTTTTTATATATTTGCTCTTCTTGGTTTATTTTCTTCCTTTTTTTTCTTTTTTATTTACTTTTCTATTCTTATTCCAGAAAGTTAGCTCACGCAAATTTTTCTTTGTCTATCTTCTTCCCTATTTTTCCTGTTAATTTGGTATACTTAGCTTTAATATTGAATTTAAAGGACAGATTATACCGATGAAGAAAACCATATGCAAATATTGTAAGCGATTATTTTCCCCCGACAAAACCCATCCCAACCAGCAATGCTGTGGCTCTAAATCCTGTTTACAGACGGACAACAATGCACGTCAGCGACGATTTTACCGCAAAAAGTGCAAAGAAGACAGTGATTGGAAAAAGAAGATGAGCCAACGTAAGAAAAAAGAACGTTTACGACGTTCGAGCAGCTCTTCACTGGACAACACCTCGGCAACTCCGATCTCGGCATCAGAATATGAACCGCTGATTTTAGGAGTTTTGAGCACGCTTACCGGATACCGCAACAGCGACGATTTATTTAAGATTCGCCAGCGTTGCATCGAAAAAGGTAAGAAGTGTCTAAATGCACCGGAAGCTCTCTGTTTAAATAATAATGCATTATCTGTAAAAATAAACGAAAAAAAGTCCAATGCCATAAACAACTTTCCTAACGCTGGCTTGAGTGGAACCTAACGTTAGTTCAAGAGTTAACATGTTGATTGGTAAAAGGTTAATTTTTTCCTAACGCTGGCTTCGCATTTATTATTTTGCGGTGTTACTCTGTCAGTAACGGCGCTTTTAAGCGAGACATATTATTAAAAACCAACGTAAGGAAAGGATATTATGAATATTCATAAATCTCTGGTAGTGTCGAATCGGGTACGGAGTATTCCGACGGGATTCGGCTGGGTTGACCACCGTCTGTTACAGGACGGTTATCTGCGTGAGTGTTCGACGGACGCTCTGGCATTATATTTGATTTTAACCGCAGTTGCGGATCAGGACGGCCTGTCTTATTACGGTGATCGTCTGCTTTGCACAATGCTCGGCTGGCACGGGAGACGGCTTGAACTTGCCCGTGAGAACCTGTGCGATACCGATCTGGCAGCTTATCGCGAACCGATATACCAGGTACTGTCACTGCCGGAAGCATCCCGGAGGATACATCATGCTAAGTAGAGATCAGTATTATAATCTTCATGTTCTGCGTAACAGTTTGCAGCTTAACGTTGCACAGCTGGCGGGCAAACTCAATATTTCAGAAAGTTCAGTACGCAGGTGGTTGCAGGTGTCCGAGTACAGTGAACGTTCCTCACGCTCGGTATCAGAAAAACTTTCAAACTGGCATGAGCGTATTGAACAGTTGCTGCAACAGCACAGCTACAGTGCAATGCAGCTGTTTCAGATGATTTCAGAAGATGGCTACACCGGCAGTTACAGTACGGTTAAACGTTATGTAAAAAAGGTACGCCCACCACGGAAGAAAGCCTTTTTCAAGTTGGACTTTGCCGCTGGCGATGCAAGTCAGGTTGATTTCGGCTACTGCGGGACGGTGCCCTGCGGTAACACCAGACGCAAATTGATAGTTTTTGTGATGGTTCTCTGTCATTCAAGATATATGTATGCAGAGTTTATCCCGTGTGAACGGACAGAGCATTTTCTGCAATGCCATTTTAATGCTTTCAAAGATTTCAAGGGCATTCCCAAACGAGTTATCGTTGATAACTGCAAGTGTGCAGTGACGCAGAATAAACGTCATGCCGAGGTAGTCTATAACTCGCAGTATCTGGCATTTGCCAAGGACTGCGGATTTGCACCGGATGCCTGTAATCCATACAGTCCTAATGAAAAAGGCATTGTTGAAAATGCGGTGAAATATATCAAACACAACTTCGTTAAAGGACGTGAATTTAATTCATTGAGTGAAGCCAACTTTGCCCTGCATCACTGGGTTGATAATACTGCGAATATAAGAATTCATGCCGCTACAGAGCGTACTCCGCTGGAGATGCTGCACGAAGAACGCAGTAAGCTTTCAAAACTGCCCGTCAACAGTCCGGCATGCTGTATAATCAGGCAGCTCAAAGCAGACACAAGATGCCGCATATGGTTTGACACCAACAGTTACAGCGTACCGAGCAGATATGCTGGACAGCCGTTGACCTTGCAGGTTGAAACAGAGGTGGTTAAGATCTATGGAAGTGGACTTATTGCCGAACATCCACGTTGCTACGGGCGTAAAACTGATATTGTCGCTCCTGACCATCAGAAAGAGTTGAGAATCCAGCGGAGTAAAGCCAAAGAGCAACAGCTTCAGCAGGATTTCCTGAATATTTCACCCCATGCAACGGTGTTTCTCGAAGAAATGAAACTGCGGGAACTGGATGTCCGGCAGCATCTGCGTAAAATTGTCGTCATGGCGGAACAGTACGGGAAAAAGGCTGTTGCCAATGTACTCGAAGATATGCTCCAATTAAATGCATTCCGATCTGAATATGTCGAACATCGTCTGATGAACAGTTCGCTTACGGAGTTTACCGGCACACTGCATGTTCCACGGGCAGGCGACTGCATGAATATCGAAATAATACCACCTAATCTCAACTCTTACAATTAAAGGATACTGAATATGAATTTAAATCAACAACTTGAACAGAATCTGGATTATCTGAAACTTACTTCACTGCACGACAATTATGCCGAGATGGTCAGAGATGCCGCGGGAAAACAGCTTTCCCATCTTGATTTTCTCGCAAGTGTCATTGCGGATGAAACCGCAGCAAAACATCACCGGGCGGCTCAACGCAGAATAAAACAGGCTAAATTTCCCGTGATCAAGACGCTTGATCAGTTTATATGGTCGCATCCGACGAAGATCAACCGGGATCAGATACAACACCTGTTTACGCTTAACTTCATAAGAAAACGGGAAAATGTGATTTTTCTGGCAAATCCGGGACTGGGCAAATCGCACCTGATGACAGCTATTGCCTATCAGGCCTGCACTAAAGGACACTCGGTCAAGTTTGATACGGCAGTAAATATTATCAACCGGCTGAATCATGCGATGCAGAACGGTAATTTCAGTCCAGTTCTGCGACAATATATCTCAACTGAACTGCTCTGCATTGATGAACTTGGTTTTCTGCCTATCGATCAGCGCAGCGCTGACCTGCTCTTTCAGGTCATCAGCGGCAGATATGAACGTAACAGCACCATTATTACCACAAACAAACAGTTCAATAAGTGGAATGAAATCTTTAACAATGATAATACCATCACCAGTGCTATTCTGGATCGGCTGCTTCATCATTGCGAAAAGGTGTTAATAGAAGGTGAAAGTTTCAGAATGAGAGCTGAAACAGTATAAATCAGATTTAAATCGCAGCACTTCAGTCATAACGCAGAGTATAATCTGTTATGACCGAAGTGCTTTTTTTATCCGGCAACGTTGTCTCAGTGGATTGGATTGCGGTTATGAAGCCAGCATGAGGGCTGTTCTCTATAAATGTCAACAGCTAACTCGGTTCTTCTACCGGTTCAATGCCAAGGTCGTGATAATGCCACAGCAATGAGGGTTTTAGATGGTATATTTTACATAATTCATTTTTTTCAGCATAAAAAAATGAATATAAAAAAGCTAATTAAGTTTTTTTTAAGCTTAATCGGAGACGCAAGCTCCATGCCTGTTAGGAAAAAGTTTCATTTCACATGACCCAAATCCTTTCATTTCACGTGACCGCTAACAACTTTTTTTAGGCATAAAAAAAATCGGTTTTTTTTGCCGAAAGCATTTCGGTGTATCTAAAGTTTTTCTGTTTTTTGATATGTGAGATTGCGGAGGAAGATTTTTAACTGTAGATTAATAATAATTTATTCGTGCGTCAAAAAACAAGAAAAGTTTAGCCCCTTAGTCGTAATATTCTGCCATTTTTTGGCAAGACTTTGAATTTTTACCCCGCTTCCGTAGCGACG
>JALSUJ010000097.1 GCA_027071355.1 Gammaproteobacteria bacterium
TTAAATAGGTCATAACTATTTAAAGACCCAGACTTTTGCTAACAATCTCATAGACATCACTGGATAATTTTTGCTCTGATGCTCTTTCCAGTTCAGCTTTCATCAATTTTTGACGTTGGTCATCGTAGCGTTTCCAGCGACTGAAGATCTTAACCAGACGAGCCGCAATTTGCGGATTAAATTTATCCAGTGCCAGGATCTGATCCATAACAAACTGATAACCAGAACCATCTTTATTATGAAAAGCTTTTAAATTAGCTCCCGCAAAGGTACCAATTAAAGAACGAACTTTATTAGGGTTCTTAAATTCAAAGCAGCGATGCGACATTAATGCCTTAACTTTATCCAGAACATTTTCATGTCGGGCAGAAGCCTGAACAATAAACCACTTATCCATTACCAGTGCATCACTGGACCAGCTCTTTTCAAAAGCCTCCAGGGCTTTTTGAGTATAATCCGATTCAATATGAGCCAGTTGTGATAATGCAGCAATTGAATCGGTCATATTATTGGCATTATTAAAGTGTTCAAAACCCAGTTGAGCAGCCTGCTCATCAGCTGGAGTCATCAAATAGGACAGGGCCAGGTTGCGCAAATTTCGTTGCCCGGCAGCAAGCGCATTAAACTGATAGGGCTTATTAGTGGATAAAGTCCGATAACTATATTCAAAGTCTGTTTTTAACTCATTGGCCATAATTTGTTTAAGTTGATCTCTGACTTCAAAAACCCTGTCGACATCTGCAACGTCCAGTTGTTCTAACAAATATGATTCTGATGGTAATACCAGAGCCTGTGCCTTAAGTGCATTATCCAGTTTTTTATCCGTCAACAATTGTCGGCAGCCATGTATAAACTGTTCCAGAGTCGTCGAATTAAACTCAGCGTCAGCAGATGAGTCTCTTAGCACCGTTAGAATCAATTGCGCAGCCAGTTGCTGCCCGGCTTCCCAACGGTTAAACGGGTCAGAATCATAGGCCATTAAAAAGGCTCTGTCACTGGTTAAATCCTCTGCCGTCACGGAATCCGGATACTCCAGTATAACCGGTGCAGAAAAATCTCTTAACATTGATAATACCGGCTGTTGTTGAATATTATTAAATTCAAAATGCTGCTCATATTCAGTCAGAGCCAGAGTCTGTTCCATGATGTTTTTACCCTGTGAATCCAGCAAACCCATTTTTAATGGGATATAAAAAGGCTCTTTGACTTTTTTATCCGGACTGTTTAATGCTTCATATGGGGTAATATCACAATGCTGTTTTAGTTTTATAATAAACTTCTGCTGTTCTTTGAGGTATTCAGTTTCCACCCGCACTTTAGGGGTACCCGCCTGATTATACCAGCTTGAAAACTGGCTTAAATCAATACCACTGGCATCTGACATGGCGGCAACAAAGTCCTCTGTAGTGACAGCCTGACCATCATGACGTTCAAAATATAAATCCATGCCTTTTCTAAAATTATTTTTACCTAGTACGGTATGGATCATACGAATAACTTCTGCACCTTTGTTATAGACTGTCACCGTATAAAAATTATTAATTTCCATATATTGAGCGGGTCGTATAGGATGCGCCATAGGACTGGCATCTTCAGCAAACTGATGGGCACGTAAAATACGCACATCATCAATGCGCTTAACCGGTCTGGACTGCATATCTGAAGTGAATTCCTGATCTCTGAAAACGGTTAAACCTTCCTTAAGACTCAACTGAAACCAGTCGCGGCAGGTAACACGATTGCCCGTCCAGTTATGGAAATATTCATGTCCGATAACCCCTTCAATTCCCTCATAATCGGTATCGGTAGCACTTTGTGGATCAGCCAGAACGTATTTGGCATTAAACACATTTAAGCCCTTGTTCTCCATAGCCCCCATATTAAAATCTTCCACAGCCACAATCATATACACATCCAGATCGTATTCCAGCCCAAAGGTTTGCTCATCCCATTGCATGGCTTTTTTTAACGAGGCCAGAGCATGCTCACATTTGTGCTCATTCTGTTTTTCCACAAAAAGCTGTAGCGTAACTTTACGACCGGATATAGTAGTATAAGTATCTTCTACTTTTAATAAATCTCCGGCCACCAGAGCAAATAAATAGCTGGGTTTACGGAATGGATCATGCCATTTGGCATAGTGACGCCCACTATCAATCTCTCCCTGTTCTATTAAATTTCCATTGGATAATAAATAGGGATATTTTTGCTTATCGGCAATAATGGTGGTATTAAAAACAGACATAATATCTGGCTGATCCAGATAAAAAGTAATTCGTCTAAAGCCTTCGGCCTCACACTGAGTACAAAAATTACCACTGGACTGATAAAGCCCTTCCAACGCTTTATTATGTTCCGGCTTTAACCAGGTTTCAATTTCCAGGATAAACGACGAGGGTACTTCAAATAGAGTTAAAAATTCATCATCCTGCTGCCATTTTGATGTTTCAAGCACTTTGCCATTGAGCAAAATAGCTTTTAAATTCAGCGCCTGGCCATGCAGTTTCAGGGAATAATCACCGCGTTTAATCTTATCCAGAGCATTATCAGTCCTGAGGATCTCCAGGCGACTTTTAACAATAGTGACCACATCAGTTTTATCACCCACGGCCACCGTAGTTTCCAGCTCAAAACTCAAATCAGTTCGATTGATCACATAAGCCGGTGGCTGATAATCCTTTAGATAAATGGTTTTATTACTCATATTCTATAGTTACTCTTTGTGTTATCTGACATAATAATTCATAGGCAATGGTATCGGACTGCTGTGCAACCCGTTCAACAGGAAGCCCCTTACCCCATAAAGTGACCTTATCTCCTATCATGGGTGTAATAGACTGCTGATACAAGGCTTGCAGGTCAATAGTGATCATATCCATAGATACCCGGCCAACCAGCGGTACACTAACACCCTGTATACTGACTGGTGTACCAGAACGGGCATGGCGAGGATAACCATCCCCATAACCGATACCCACAACACCAATAGTCATATCTTCCGGACAGCACCAGGTGGCACCATAGCCAATACAATCCCCTTTATTCAGCGTTTTAATGGCAATTAACTCTGATTCCAGCGTCATTACAGGCTGTAAAACTGGATGCTGAATAGCAGATAGTTCGGCCTCTACTGCAAAAGGAGATACCCCGTAAAGCATAATTCCGGGTCTGACCCAGTCAAAATGACTGTCTGCAAAGGCTATAATAGCTGCAGAGTTAGCCATGCTGCGCTGGACCTTAAATGAAACCTTACACAGTCGGGTAAAAAGCTCTAATTGCTGTTTATTTACAGGGCTGACCATTTCGTCTGCACAGGCAAAATGAGACATAAAACCTTCCGGCCTGACCAACTCCGAATGAGATTCTAAAATCGTCAGTATCTGATGTAATTGTTCTGCCGATAACCCCAGGCGATGCATACCGGTATCCAGTTTTAACCAGTAACTTAAACGGGATAGCTTATTTTTATTAAAATAATCCTGTAACCACTGAAACTGCTGTAGACAATGAATTGCGGGAATAAAATTATATTTTGAACAGAGAGTATAATCATCCTGTTCATAAATGCCTTCGAGCAGAAAAAGGGCTTTTGTTACGCCCTGCTCTCGTAGCGACAGCGCTTCATCCAGGCGGGCAACAGCAAAGGCATCACTATTATTTAATGCCTTTGCAACCGCGGTTATGCCATGACCATAGGCATTCGCCTTAATAACAGATACTACCCGGCTTTGAGGGGCTAATTCTTTTACAACATCTAAATTATGCTTTAGCGCTGCCAGGTTTATTCGCGCTTTAACCTGATGCATTAGAAAAAAATGCCTCTAATCTTCATAATCAATGGAAGCATGATTTTCAAAACGGGTATATTGTCCGAGGAATGTCAGCCGTGCTGTTCCAAGTGGGCCATTTCTATGTTTACCGATAATAATTTCTGCTGTTCCCTTATCTGGGCTGTCTTCGTTATACACCTCATCCCGGTAAATAAACACAATCAAATCCGCATCCTGCTCAATCGCTCCCGATTCCCTCAAATCCGACATCACTGGACGCTTATTGGGTCGTTGCTCCAGACCACGATTTAACTGCGATAATGCAATTACCGGCACATTCATTTCTTTGGCCAGCGCTTTTAAGCCACGGGAAATTTCGGAAATTTCATTAACCCGGTTTTCCGAACCGCCTTTAACCTGCATTAACTGCAAATAATCTACAACAATCAGGCCGATATTATTTTTACGTTTTAAGCGTCTGACTCTGGCTCTCATTTCTGTTGGTGACAGCGCCGGGGTATCGTCAATAAAAATATTAGCCTCATTAAGAATCGATACCGCTGATGTTAAACGGGGCCAGTCCTCCTCATCCAGTTGTCCGGAACGTACTTTAGTCTGGTTTATACGCCCGAGTGAAGACAGCATACGTAAAGTTAATGATTCCGCAGGCATTTCCATACTAAAAACCGCGACACCGGCACCAGCATCAATTGCCGCATTTTCTGCCAGATTCATGGCAAATGTCGTCTTCCCCATCGAGGGTCTACCAGCCACAATAACCAGATCAGCAGGCTGCAGACCGGAAGTGAGGTTGTCAAAATCAGAAAAACCACTGGGTATACCAGTAAAACTACCGCCACTTTGATACAGCTCATCAATTCTGTCGACTGTTTTTTTCAATAATTCGGTCATACCCTTGAAATCATTACCGGCATTTGCGCCTTTATCGGCTATTTCAAAGACGGTTTTTTCTGCGGCTTCAAGAATGTCATCACTATTTCGGCCTTCGGTATTAAAAGCACTGTCTGCAATTTCATTGCCGATCTGGATTAATTGTCTTAAAACTGACCGCTCCCGAACAATTTCAGAATAAGCCCTGATATTAGAAGCACTGGGGGTGTTATTAACCAGAGAGCCCAGATAGGCCAGGCCACCGACATCATCAATATGATTATTTGATTCCAGACGTTCTGATAGAGTCACCACATCACAGGGTTTTCCGGATTCAATTAACCCCTTGATTTCTTTAAATATAACCCTGTGGTCACGACGATAAAAGTCATCTTCATTAACAATACTGACAATATGATCCCATGAATCATTATTGAGCAGCAAGCCACCCAGAATTGACTGTTCTGCATCTATGGAATGAGGTGGTAATTTAATTGATTCGGTTGTTTGATCCATGCAGTACTCATAATATGGGGTTTAGAAGAAATTAGGAATATTATCTGATACTCAGAGCAATTTACAAGCACAAAATGTAATAAAAAGAGGGTTATCCCTTAAATTCTCGACAAAGCATAGATATTTTACTAATATTCTATATAAGGTATCCTGCTATAATTTGAAACCTAATAATTATTAGCTTCTCACTATAATTTTAATAAATGAGGTTTAATTATAAAATGTCACATCAATCTGACTTGTCTCTTCAGGAAAGGAATCTATTTCAACAAGGTTTTCAAAGCTACACACCATCGGAATTAAAATCACTGACCTGGGGGCTTCGCTTCACACCTTTTCTTTGTATGGCACTCGGCTTTTTTGGATTAGTTAACCACAATATTGTTATACTTTTTATTATTTCAGCATCCGGGATCATAGCTGCATTTTTCCCCAATATGCACCCCTTTGATCTGATTTACAATAACCTTGTC
Organism: Gammaproteobacteria bacterium; assembly: GCA_027071355.1. GTDB lineage: Bacteria > Pseudomonadota > Gammaproteobacteria > GRL18 > GRL18 > JANELJ01. The sequence continues at coordinate 5,651 of JALSUJ010000097.1, forward strand.
CGGCCCATATTTAAAGGGGTTCGATTACCACCTAACCCCCTGCAGCGCCGCCTGGCCTGTCTGGGTGCCGGTTTCATGAATGCCACTATTGCCTTCATGTTTATGACTGATCCCACAGTACAGACTCTCCCTCTGACAGAAATCAGCTTTAGTATGGAAGGGCTGGGTACTGGTGGAACAGTCGCCTATATTCTGGGGTATCTGCTGGTGTCCATGCAGGTCATTGTATTTGCAAACCATTTCTGCCTTTTATCCTGGGCTTATGAAATGCTGATGCGCTCCATGGGACTAACAGAAAGACCCATCAGTCCAGAACGAGCCAGAAAGCTAAAACACCTTGATGCAGTTATCATTGATGTCAGGGATAAAGAAGATTTTGAAAAAGAACATATTGAAAATGCCATTAATATTCCGCTGGATGAAATGGCAAAAGGCGGTCATCTTGATAGCTTTAAAAACAAACTGACATTGATCTATTGCGGTAATGGTCGTTTCAGTTTTATTGCACAGGAGTTAATGAGAAAACAGGGATTATCTATGGCATATGCCATGGGAAGTTATGAACATGCAAAGGAATCGCTAGGACTTATATAACACTCTTCTAGTTTTTATAACGCAGTAGATATAATGGGGTTGCTCAATTAAATTAATGGTTCAGCAACCAGACGGGTAATTTTTTATTAGCATTTTCTGCAATTCGACGTGAAATTTCATCAGCCTTAGTCATTTTAGCCGTATCCGTCATTTGCTTAATGGTATTCTCTTCTGAATGCTGCTCTTGGCATTCATGCGTTTCTTTTACTCCTGGAAGATCATGACCATGCTTCTGAGCATCAAGTATAGATATCATATCTTCATAGGATATTTCTTCAACTGAATATTGTTCCTCTACTACCTGAAATAAACCCATTTTTTTAAACCTGATTTTTAAATTTTTTTAGACACTTATAAAACAGCGAAAATAGAATAGTGAAAAATATACTTATATTCTATGGTTCAATGATAAGAGTTCATTAAGCCAGAGTAAATCAGGCTATTCCTACATCCAGCCATTGAATATAAACGTATAATCAACTTACAAGATATTTACTTATCTTATATTTATAAACTTAGTGAAACTATGGAAAATTCAGTACTTTACAAGCAGGAATATGATCGGTCAAAGGTTCAATACCTGTTTAAAAACAGCAAGGGACGTGATTTTGTCTGTGGTGATATCCACGGTTGTTTTGACCTGCTAGAAGAAAAATTACTGAGTTTAGAATTTGATCCACAACGAGATCGTCTATTCAGTGTGGGTGATATAATCGACCGGGGAGAAGACTCCGCAAAAGCCCTTTTCTATTTACAGCAAAACTGGTTTTACAGCATACGCGGTAATCATGAACAGATGTTTCTGGACTGGTGTAGAGAAACAATACCTGTCTTTCGAGCAGATGCATTTCGTTATCATATGCATAATGGCGGAAGCTGGGTAGCTGATTATCTAGGTATTCATATTCAGCAGCTTAATGATGATATTCTTGATGATGCCCTGATAACTAAAAAATATCCGGCTTTAAATCAGTGGGTAGAAGCTCTGTCAGTCCTGCCCTATGCTATGGAAATTAAATCATCGCGCAAGAAAATAGGCATTATCCACGCAGAAATCCCACAGGAAGTTAACTGGTCTTCACTTGAGGCGGAATTAAATAAGCCCCGTGTACTGTATAGTTTATTATATTCACGTAAATATATTCACTCTTTAAGACCCCGAAAATATTCTATTGCAGGTGTCAGTGAAATTTATGCGGGTCACACTATCATAGACAGCCCTCAAAAAATTGGCAACACACATTATATTGACACGGGTGCTTATTCTAAAAACAACCTGACGGTCGTTGAACTTGCAAATTAAATGACTTTAACAACTTTGTGAGGTTAACATCTCACCCCTCTAACCAGAGAAACACATAGCATAAATTAAATTCTATGAATCAAATCATTGAAACGGTCATTAACTTAATGTCTGCCTCTGCCATTACCAATTGCAAAGTCTAAGTATGGACAATCCCTTAAAACGTCCCATTCTGGAAATCCTTAAAAATTCTGACGGCGTTCTTAAAGAATACCAGTTACACCGACTCCTGGGCGGTGAAGCCTTTAGCCATTTTATAGCAGGCTGCAGTGATGAACTGGCTCTTTTTCGTAAACATTTTCTGGTTATGAACGCCTTATACGAACTACATGAAGAACTCCTGGCACAAAAACTATACCTGCAAATCTCTGCACTGGAAATAAAACTACACAAACTGGAAACTCTTCCGTCCTATCTTCAGCCCGGAAAAACTCTGGATGTAGAGCATACCTTTGCCAAACTTAGCCGCTACTATCGTGACTGGCAGTATTTTAATAAAACCAATGATGCTGATGTAGATGCTCTATTAAAAGGCTTCTGGAACACCTATCTAGTGTGTGAAGAAAAAACCGAGGCGCTGGCCTGTCTTCAACTGGACAATAACGCAAAATGGGATGATATCCAGCAGCAATATCGACATTTATGTCAACAGCATCATCCCGACAAGGGCGGAGATGCCTTGTATTTTATTGAGATACGTCAGGCTTATGATAATTTAAAAAGTGTCTACAAACACGCTCCCAATCAAACCTGATACCTGTACTTTAAGTCGACTTTTTCAGGCGTTTAATTTCAAACCCTGCGGCTTTTCTGTCAACTTCAATCGCTTTAGCGCCACTAACCCAGTTAATAACACGAGCTTCATTGTTTTGTGCTTTTGCCTGTACCGCATCACAGGCATTTAAACAAACTCCGCATTGGGTACAGGTGATTTTTGCGCGTTTAATGCCGCGCACCGGCAAACGCATCGGACAGGCCTTATCGCATTCATTATCACAGGACTGGCAGAGACTGGCCCGGGACTTGTCAAAACCAATCACCAAAGCCTGACGATTACCCATCCAGGCGAAACTCTGCAACATTCCCACCGAACAGCCGTATTTACAAAACAGATGACGAGCAAAAAAGAAATCCAGGGTTAAAACCACGGTCATAAGCAACAAAAAGATCACAGGCCCAAAACTTAAATGAGCATCAACAATCCCCTGCAGCAGACTCTGAGGTGGTAACACATAACTTAAAATGGTAAACGCCCAGATAAAAGCAATAATGACACAGACGCCTAATACAATCAGCCACCGGCCAGCCCCTTTATGTTCTTTTGATGGTTTTTCCCAGAAGGTCACTCGGCCCAGAACCTTTTCCATTAAACGATTAATAGTTTCAACCACCGAAAAATGAGGGCATAGCCAGCCGCAATAAAGACGGCCGTATTTCCAGGAAAGAAATATAAAACTCACTACCAGAAAAACCACCGGCAGAATAAAATTAAATACCAGATGACGAACCTGAGACGCGGAATCAAAACATTGATATTGTGAAGGTTCAAGGCCGAAAATCCAGGCATGGCCGAAAATAACAAAATGACCGGCGGTTAAATCAAACCGAAAAATATTCAGCCAGGGTGCCAGTAAAAACAGCAGATAAAAAGCATAACGACTCACAGTACGTAGTCGTTCTCTGGAAACAGTCATAAACAGCCTATAATAAACATTGGACGTATATTATAGTGAGTAAACCTTTAGTCGCAGTGATTAATGTTACACAGGTAGAAATTTCGGCAAAAATAACAGCAGAGTCAGCGACAAAAAGTACGAATTTCCCGCTGCAGATCCTGTTCCATAAATTGATCCTGATAATAATAAGGATCCAGATAACGAGCCGGATAACGATCAGAGTTCCTGATGTCGCCATAATAATAGGCTCCACCAGGGTAATAATTGCGAGACCAGAAATACTGTCTGGTATTACTGGCTCTAATATCAGCTAATAAAGTACGTAATTTACGACAATGCTGAACCGACTGTCTTTTATGCAATTGCATCTGTTTTTCATAATTCTGCTGCTGATTACGCCAGGCATTGTTTTTATTGATTGTCGCCATTTTTTGTAACATAGCCTGTTGTTTCTGCTGTGCAGTCACTTTCTGCTGTCGAGGTAACACTGTTAAATCAGAAATACTGGAACCGGGCACCTGCGTTTTGCTGTATTGTATCTTTCCCCAGGGATCGGTCCATTGATAAATAATGTCTGCAGATACTATTGATGAATAACTCAACAGATATAAAAGCCCCGTAAAGGCTATTATTTCTGACCGGGAATAATCACATGTTTTATAAATATTCATAATTCATTAATCATACGCCTTTAAAACCTATCTTTCTATCCGGCAGGATTTGCAGTCCATAACCAGGCGGGAGCCTAGCAAGCTTAAAAAATGAGAAAGATATTATTTTGACGTCCATCAAAATGACAAAACTGTACAAATAACGGACAATTTTCCTGCAACAAAAAATCCTGGGAAATGACTGTTGTGAAGGAAGTTCAGACATTTTATTTTTAAGCTAATGTGCTTAAAAAGATAAGTTTTAAGCATCGAATCAGGTCTGGTCGGAACCACTACAGTTAAAGGCTCAAATATGTTACGCGTTTGATGATTAGCGATCATCTGCCCATTCTTCAAATTTAGGTAAGTCACAATCTGTATCTGGGTCATACGGTACACCTAAATGTAAAGAAAATACCTTGATTTTGATCGGTGCCCCTTTGAAATAATCCTGTCTAAATATTTTACACCAAAAAATAAAATTCCTTTTAAACTGTCAGGTTTTTATACATAGTTAAAGGACTGATAAATTAGAGTTTTCTAATATCATGAATTATAAAAAGATATTTTATCTGGTATGTTTTATGCTGCTTTTTATTTGGTTGTTTTATTTTCGATAAATACTGTTTCATTAATATCTTTATTTGGAATTATTATGAAAATTTTGAATCGCTTTTTTTTAATACTGTTGCTTTTAAGTATCAGCACATTCTCTTATGCTTTTATCATTGATAACAGCAGATACACAACAGATACAGAGTCTGGTCTGGACTGGTTAGATGTTACAGAATCCATAGGTATGTCTTTTAATTATGTATCATCTCAATTTGGTATTGGGGGAGAATTCTCTGGGTGGCGTTATGCAACTGCATCCGAACTGGATTCTCTAATTATAAATTATGGTGGTATAGGAGGTTCCGGTTTTACTTTATATGCTGAGCAAGATGAATCTGTTACAGGTGGGTTGATATCACTGCTTGGCTCCACCTTTGATGAATATTATCTTAATCTTGATGGTCAGACCTATTATGAACATACCGGAATAAACAAACGCTATACTACGGGCATCCTGGCCGATACTATTTTAGACCTGAATCATTATACAGCTATGATTTTCAACCGCATTCCATCAATAACCTATCCACTTCCCAGTGAGTCTTATACGGAACTGAAAGGAAACATCATGTTTTATGTGGCAAGCTCTGAATGGGGTGGCAGTTTTTTAGTTCGTGATTCGGTTGCTGCTGTAGATGAGCCAGCACCATTTACCCTTATGGTGCTGGGTTTGCTGGGATTTATAGTTGCTCATCGTAACTCAAAAGCAATTTAGTTGTATGATTATAAGTTGGCCATGGTGGCCACATTATAGTCGCATAACTAAATGCTGCAAGGATAAAAAACTAAATAGCTCAATTTAAGTGTGAATTTTAACTATAAATATACAGTTAAAATAAGCAAAGTAATTTTTTCGGGGGGATTACCATATCTTTTTGAGTAGTTTTGCCTGTCTATGGAAATGACTCTTAACATTCTGAAAAGACCATTTTAACTATAAAGATAGAAAAATCAGATTTAAATATTCTGTGAACCTGGAAAAATCGTACAATTAACGGTCATTTTTCCCACCCAGTAAAAGTCTAAAAAATGACCGATTTGGATGGGAAGCAGACATTTTATTTCTTAGAGGAAGCACTTAAAAAGATCAATTTTTAAAGTCAGAACAGGTATGAACTACGATATATTATACTGCTTTTTTAAGTTCATCACGAATTACCATACGTAATGTATGCTCTAAAGATTTGTCATGAGCTTGAATATGTTCCTTCAAAGCATCATTTATAAGCGTTTGATAATTACCACCACCAGCCTCCTGTACCAGACTTTTGAAGTGATTAACAATATCAGCATCTAATCTTATTGTAATACGTATTTTATTTGGATCAGCAGGCACAACGGCACCACGTTTACCTTTACTAAAATCTTCACTCATAATTCAAGCCTTTGTAATATTGTTTTATCTCTTTACGATCAGCTTTTCGTGCAGAAATTATTCGAATACAGTCTTCATTCTGTTCGGCATGTACCACAAAAAGTATTTTAAGAAGTGGTCCCATGCCTAATGTCTTATATCTCTGTTCATAAGCATCATTATCTTCAATGGTTAATCCGTTTTCATCTTCAAGGGCAATAACGGCATCAGCAAAATCAATACCATGTTTTTTGATATTTTCTTGTGCTTTTGATTTATCCCATTTGTATTTCATAATTTGATTGTATGTACGTTTTGTGTACATGTCAAGAGTCTTGTCTTATACGAAATAAGTATTAAACAACAAAATGGTTAAAATAGTGAAAAAGGAAATTTCTTTAGACTGTTATAATCGTACAATTTAAAGACATTTTATTGATTGGTTGGTTTAAAGCACTACATACATCATTAAGGTATTGACAGATATTTTGTTATATGCGTAAATACTCATATATAGATTTACACATATATTTACAAGGAATAAAAATGTCTGATAACACTCTTTTTCCTGCAACCATGATGCCTGATAAGGATTGGTGGCAGGCTCTGTGGCCTGATCCTAAAGCTGTTTTGAACACTGTTGGTATTAAACCAGGTATGGAAGTGGTTGATTTATGTTGTGGTGATGGTCATTTTACCAAACCTATGTGTCAACTTACTGAATCAGGTAAAGTCTGGGCATTGGATATGGATAAAGACCTGTTAGCGGAAACGGAACGAGTTTGTCAGGAGCATGAGCACTTACAATCCATTCATGGTGATGCCCGGGAACTGCATAAAGTCATTGATCATGAAGTGGATTTTGTTTTTATTGCTAATACCTTTCATGGTGTTCCAGATAAAACCGGTTTATCCAAAGCAGTTTATGAGGTATTAAAACCTGGAGGGCGGTTTGCCATTGTTAACTGGTATCCTAAACCCCGTGAAGAAACTGTTGTACTGGATCAACCTCGTGGACCCGATACACAATTACGGATGTCACCGGAAGAGGTTCAGTCTTTTGTTGAGCCCACAGGTTTGACACTGGAAAAAGTGGTTGATGTTGGGCCTTACCATTATGCTGCAGTTTTTATTAAAAAAAGAGTCAGCAAAAGGACTGGATGATGAAGACACTAAAATTTTACTACAATGATGTCTGCCCCTTTGCCTATCGGGTTCGCCTGGCATTAGCTGAAAAAGAGATTAAACATGAAGCGATTATTATTGATTTAGAAAATGTCCCACAGTGGTATTATGATATTTCTCCAACCGCTAAAGTGCCTCTACTGCAATGGGGGGATGATGTTATCTGGGAAAGTACGGTTATTAATGAATTCATTGAAGATAACTGGAAAAAGAATCCTTTATTGCCACAGGACCCTGTTGCCAGAGCACAGGCAAGGATATGGATTGAATATTGTAATAGCAGTTTTCAACCCAATTGCTGTGGACTGGTGTTTGAACTGGATGAGAACAAGCATGAGCCGATCAGACAGGCCCTGAGTGAGTCACTTGATTTTATTGAAACTGCACTGTCCAGCCGGGAGAATGGGCCTTACTGGTTAGGTGAAGATTTAACTCTGGTTGATTTAACCTTTTATCCTTTTTTTGAACATGCCTGTGTGTTATCACACTACCGTGGGTTTGAGTTATCGGATAAATACCAGCACATTCATCAGTGGTTAGCGACTATGCAAAAAAGACAATCTGTTCAGCAAAATCGTCAAAGCTCTGAGTTTTATATTGAAGCCTATAAACCCTTTGTCGATGGTTCCATCGACCATTAAACTTTAAATCATCAGGTCATAAATAAATTTACCCGCTAACAGATACAGTATAACCTCAATAAATTTTTTGACCTGTGCAGAAGAGAGTTTGAAAAGCATGATCCAGTTACCAGGATAACCTTCTAAAATGGCGGCAACAGTGACAACAGCCAGTAGTATCCAATCCATTTCGATAAAACTCAGATAAGTACTAAAGGCACCAAATGATGAGAAAGGGATCACCATACTGACTGCAATACCAGCCTCTTTGGCATTAATACCCAAGGAAAATGAGTAGCGGTATGATCATGGTACTGCCTCCTACTCCCAACAGGCCAGATAGCAGACCAACACTGCTAGCAATCAGTATTAACCAGTAGCTTCTCTGATAAAAGACACTAAAGCAATAGCCGAACCAATACCGCCCACTGCAAAGAGCGTTGAAAACCCTAAAGTCATTACAAAAAAGAGAAGATAATCAGCCATTATTCAGATATTCTAAAATATGCATTACCAGCTCTTAATCATTTCAATCATTTTTTTGTAAAGTTCAATAATGCTTGTTTTTAATTCATCCTGACAACCCAATGCTTCTAACTGGACTTCCAGATTAGGCGTACTGACAAAGACCTCTTCCTGTTTTTCATACA
>JALSUJ010000098.1 GCA_027071355.1 Gammaproteobacteria bacterium
GCAGTTAGAAGAAGAAAATAATCAGCTCAGAAATGAACTGGTTAAGATTGAAGCAGAAAATCGCCTGCTGAAACAGGAATATCAAACACTGGAAGACAATGCCGATCAGGAGTGGTTTATTACCGGTGCCGGTGTACTATTTGGTGGCATGTTATTAGGACTGATTTTCCCCAAATTACGTTCCGGACAAAAGAAAGCCAACTGGAACAGGTTATAAAAGTCGTAAGTTATAAGTCGTATTATTGTGACTTATAACTTAGTTGACTTAGTACTTAGTTGACTTAGTACTTAGTTGACTTAGTACTTAAAAATATTTTGCTTCTCTTAACAGCTCATGCAATAAATCCATAACCTCTGTGCCCATGGCATCAAAGCATAAGCCTATATAGTCCTGACCAATATGAGCCACCTCAGCCTGAATAATAGTGGACATTGAGCACTGTGCTTTAGAAGCCACAAAACAAATAGCAAGCCGCTCTTTTTCTGCATAGGCATAACCATTGGGTTCAACAGCACAACCCATTAAGCTCATATTAATAATGCGGGATGCTATGCGTTTATTTTTTACTTTAAGCGGAGAGACAAAAACCTCCAGACTAATAGGATGTCTGGGGTGTTCCCGGCGTTCAATAACAGCAGCAGCAACCATAATATCCTCTATTATTCACGATCTTCCTGAAAGTGTGGCATAAATTACAAAAAATTCAAGCTATTGAGTATTTTCACACTAGCCGCTAAAATTTTCTCTTTAACTGAGAAACATCACGTACAGCCCCCCTGGAGGCTGATGTTGTCATAGCCGCATAAGCCTGCAATGCCTGGCTGACATGGCGTACTCTGTCCGCAGGCTGCCAGGCATTATCGCCTTTAGCATTCATGACTTCACGACGTTGCTGTAATTCCTCATCACTGAGTTTTACCGCAATTTTTCGATTAGGAATATCAATTTCAATCAGATCACCTTCTTCAATCAGGGCAATAGCCCCACCTTCAGCCGCTTCCGGAGAGGCATGACCGATAGACAAGCCGGAGGTACCGCCAGAAAATCGGCCGTCCGTCAATAAGGCACAGGCTTTACCCAGGCCTTTGGACTTCAGATAACTGGTTGGATATAACATTTCCTGCATACCGGGACCACCGCGAGGACCTTCGTAACGAATAATCACCACATCTCCAGCTTTAATCTGATCCTCCAGAATGGCTGCAACCGCAGAGTCCTGACTTTCAAAAATACGCGCAGGACCGGTAAAACAAAGAATAGAATCATCCACTCCAGCAGTTTTGACCACACAGCCGTCCAGTGCAATATTACCATAAAGCACCGCCAGTCCACCGTCCTGACTATAAGCATGCTGTTTATCACGAATACAGCCATCTGAACGGTCATCATCCAGAGAAGGCCAGCGTTTATCCTGACTAAACGCAAGCTGGGTTGCTACGCCACCGGGTCCGGCCTGAAACATTTCACGAACCTTATCATCGTCAGACACTGCAATGTCATAGTGTTTAATCGCATCGGCCATAGAATCACTATGGATCATATTAACCCCGGTATTAAGTAGACCGGCACGAGACAGTTCCCCCATAATTGCCATAACACCACCCGCCCTATGAACATCTTCCATGTGGTATTTCTGAGTACTTGGTGCAACTTTACATAAATTCGGTACTTTTCTGGACAGACGATCAATATCATCCATAGTAAAATTCACGTCACCTTCCTGCGCTGCTGCCAGCAGGTGCAAAATGGTATTAGTGGAACCGCCCATGGCAATATCCAGACTCATGGCATTCTCAAAGGCTTCAAAAGTGGCAATATTTCTGGGTAACACGGACTTATCATCCTGCTCATAATAACGTTTTGCCAGAGCCACTATACGCCGGCCTGCTTCTAGAAACAGCTCTTTGCGATCGGCATGAGTGGCCAGTAAAGAACCATTGCCAGGTAAAGAAAGTCCCAGAGCTTCAGTTAAGCAGTTCATGGAGTTAGCAGTAAACATACCGGAACAGGAACCGCAGGTTGGACAGGCGGAACGTTCCATAATATCGGTATCGGCATCACTGACTTTATTATCCACCGCCGAGACCATGGCATCCACCAGGTCCAGATGCACTTCTTGCCCGTGCATAACAACTTTACCGGACTCCATTGGACCACCGGAGACAAAGATTACTGGAATATTCAGCCTTAAAGCCGCATTAAGCATTCCGGGGGTTATTTTGTCACAATTAGAAATACACACCAGTGCATCAGCACAATGGGCATTACACATATATTCCACCGCATCAGAAATAACCTCGCGAGACGGCAGGCTGTACAGCATACCATCATGCCCCATGGCAATACCGTCATCCACGGCAATGGTATTAAATTCTTTGGCCACCCCACCGGCTTGCTCAATTTCCCGAGCCACCAGCTGCCCCATATCTTTTAAATGTACATGACCGGGTACAAACTGGGTAAATGAATTGGCAATGGCAATAATCGGCTTTTGAAAATCATCATCTTTCATACCCGTGGCACGCCACAAAGCTCTGGCACCGGCCATATTTCTTCCCGCAGTAGTGGTTCTTGAACGATATTGAGGCATACAGATTCCTTATAAAAAAACAATAAATAGTCTAACCTTAAGAATTCCAAGGTGTTCAATAGTTTTTTATTATATACATAATCCGCTTTAAAAGGCAGAGTCATTATCTGCCAATATACGCTGACTGATAGATAAAATAGCTTGTAATAAGGTATTGCTAGTAAAGGAAGTTAATACTTTTCTGGACTAAAGATTATATATGCTTATTCAGGAAGGAATTAAAACTGGAAAGAAGAAAGACACAGAAAAAAACCGCCTCATTTATAAATGAGGCGGTTTTTTTATAAAACAGTCGTAATGACAGCTTATTATTTTTTACGACGTAAATTCAGACGAAAACCCAAAAGACCTAAGCCCATCAGAGCTAAACTTGCGGGCTCTGGAATACCGCCAGGAGGTGGTACATTTTGCTCAGTAATACCCGCATACATAACATCTGACTGGGAATAATTATAAAAACCAAAGGCACCGTCAGTAAAACTGGCTAAGCCAAGATCAGAAGCTGTTACACTAATTTCCTGTACATTATTAACCGATACCTGAATAAGATTAGAAGTAAAAACCAGATCAAACAGGTATTCAGTATTATCATCCCAGCCGGTACTTCCTAAATTAGTACCACGAGCGACTTCAGTCACCCCATCACTATGACCCCAAAAATTACCACCACTACCATCTGTTACATGAGATAATGCTATTCCTGCTTTACCCAAACCATTAAAATTTTGATCATTCTGTTTCCAGTCAATTAACCAGAAATCTGAACTAGAACTTGAAAATTCTCCAGTCTGATAACCCAGTACAAAACCGATAAAATCATCATCACCAGTAGTCTGTACTTCAATCGACCCCTTTAATGAAGTGCCCTGAGCATTATCTCCATCTTTATAAAAAACAGTAGGATTTCCATTAATAGACTGGAACACTGAGTCATTTCCTGGTTGTACCGCCCAATTTCCATTAGCTGCAATAGCAGGGTCTTCCTGCCAGCCAGTTAGATCAACCGGTACCGCATATGCTGATTGAACCATCAGCATTGTAAAAAGAGTAAGTAAATAGTATTTTAATTTCATGATATTTTCCCCAATTGTTTTTTTGGCCAAAGAAAGTTAATTATTTCTAATTAATTAATAAAAGGCAAAATTCGGACCAGGTCTATATAAACAACAACTTAGATAAACAGCTAGACTGCTATTGTAAAGAAAACTGACAGACTATAATGATTAAATATTATTCGGACAACGGTTAAGTAATGCTGAAAATAAAGAATATCATGTTTTAATCTACAATTAGACATACTATCTGATAAAAATATCGATACGATAACAACAATTAACTTAGAAAAATCAGTTGACATCGTAACGAAACAGTCTTAGGTGCTGGAGATAAAGGGTTTTACAGGTTATTTGGGCTTTATTCGTACTCACCGTACGGGTGAAGTCAAAATGTTCTGGAAAATCCTTTAGATTCAGTGCATAAGGCTGTTGCAGTCGGTGGCAACTGATTTTTCTAGG
>JALSUJ010000099.1 GCA_027071355.1 Gammaproteobacteria bacterium
AAATATCCGATGAGTGATACGCTAGAATTTTGGGTGTTCAAATAAAATCAGAATGACTGTTCACGTTGAACCAGAATCAGTGTTCACGTTGGGCCGGAATAGGTGTTCACGTTCGCCGGAATACGCACCGATGCAATATATTTACCTTCATCAGCCAGCATCGGCACAATCTGTTTAGGTGGCAGGCTACGATACTTCTCCTGATTACAAACCTCCAGAATTGATGACTTTTCTTCCTCCGTCAGCTTGTTGGGAGGTGAAGTTTTTCTGCTGCCACGTTGGTCTGTTGACTCTTTATTACTTTTCCAGCGCTGTAAAGTCCGCAGTGATATACCAGTTAGTTCACAGGCTTTGCTTTTTCTGGCACCATTAGTACAGGCTTCTGTAATGAGAGTTATAGCCATCTGACGTTCCTCAGAAGAAATCAGTCTTCCTCGGTTTCCCCCCAGATGGCCTGGCACTTTTTTGACAGTACCAATAAAGCAGCTGTTTCTGCCAGTGCCTTTTCCTTGCGCTTTAGTTCTGATTCTAATTGCCTGATTTTCTTCTGATCTTTTTTATGTTCGCGGTTATTTTGTTTGACCGTCTGAGGGTGCTTCTGAAAGCCCGTCAGGGCGGCCTGCTTCCATTGTTCTATCTGCTCGGCATAAAGCCCCCTGGAACGACAATATTCACTCAGCTGTGCTTCATTGAGAGGCATCGTTTCTACAATCACGGCCAGCTTGTCTCCTGCTGACCAGTTTTCCGGATCACTGCTGTCTGCTGGCACGGCTATTCCTTTTTCATTATATTCTTTTCTCCATTTATAAAGAGTGACATCACTTACACCGGTCTCTTTGACTAAGTGTGGGATGGAAACCGCATTTGGTGGCATCATCTTTTGAATTAAGGAGTCTTTAAATTCTTGTGGATAACGTCGCATATTTATTTCTCTCTGCGCCCCATTAAGGTTATTTTACTTACAATTGGAGGCGACATCTATCCTGACACATGGGGAAAAATCGCTAACAAAAGCATGCATCGGATTCAAAAAAGCTATGCTGAAAAGAGACTCAGCATAGCTT
>JALSUJ010000100.1 GCA_027071355.1 Gammaproteobacteria bacterium
CGCACATCGGCAACAAAATCACTAATAGTAAAATCTGTTTCATGACCAATAGCACTGACAATAGGAATTGTACAATGAGCTATTGCCAGCGCCAGAGTTTCATTGTTAAATGCCCATAAGTCTTCAATAGAACCTCCACCACGACAGATAATAAGAACATCACATTGTTGATGTTGTTGTGCTTTTGCTAAAGCATTAAGCAATTGTCTTGGGGCATTATTTCCTTGAACTTGAGCAGGATAAATAATAATAGGCAAGGCGCTAAAACGGCGTTGTAATATTTGCAGTACATCACGTAAAGCAGCACCGGTTGGTGAAGTGATAATGCCAACTTTGCGTGGTATTTTGGGCAGAAATTTTTTATTCTCGGTGGCAAACAAACCTTGAGCTTGGAGCTTTTGTTTAAGTTGTTCATAAGCTCGTTGCAAGGCACCTACTCCGGCATCTTCCATGCTTTGAACAATTAATTGAAAGTCACCACGGGCTTCATATAAACTGACTTTTGCTTGCAACAAAACTTGCATGCCTTCTTGTGGTATGAAGTTGAGTCTTTGATTACTATGGCGAAACATCGCGCAACGCACTTGGGCCTGATCATCTTTGAGGGTAAAATACCAATGTCCTGAACGAGGCATGGCTAAATTAGAAATTTCACCATTAATACTCAAAGTGGAAAAATTATCTTCTAATAATTGTTTGACATTACGGCTAAATGCAGAAACAGTAAAAACGATTGCTTCGGCTGAATAAGTTCTTGCTGTCATATTAACCCAAATTGAATTTTTTCATTCGATATCTGAATTGGCGATAAGTAACACCCAAAAGTTCAGCGGCTGCTTTTCGATTCCAGCGAGTTTTTTCCAATGCTTGACGGATCTGATTCTCATCGTTCAAGGCTGAAGGATTATAAGTTGAAGTACTCATAGGACTGACTTCATTATGACCAGAAGCAAAGGTATTGACAGGCTCAATAGTACTGGAGGTCATATTATCAGCATTCATTGCATTGAGGTTGGATGAATTAACCGCTTCTTGTAATGACAAATCATCAGGAGTGATAAG
>JALSUJ010000101.1 GCA_027071355.1 Gammaproteobacteria bacterium
GGGTTGATATCAGCTCTTCTGCCGTAAAATTACTGGAACTATCCAAAAACGGCAATAAGTATCGAGTTGAATCATATACTGTTGAACCCTTACCACCCAATTCCGTTGCTGAGAAAAACATCTCAGATGTGGATGCTGTAGGTGAAGCGATTAGAAAAGCGGTAAAACGTTCTGGCACTCGCCAGAAAAATGCTGCTCTGGCCGTGGCTGGTTCAGCCGTAATTACCAAAATAGTACAAATGCCGGCCGATCTTAATGAAGAAGAGCTGGAAAGTCAGATTATGATTGAAGCTGACCAGTACATTCCTTATTCTCTGGATGAAGTCAATCTGGACTTCGAAGTTCAGGGGCCTAGTGAAAATTCTCCTGAACATATGGATGTATTGCTGGCAGCATCCAGAAGTGAAAATGTGGATGTTCGTGTGGCTGCGGCAGAACTGGGCGGACTGGTAGCCAGGGTTATTGATGTCGAGGCCTATGCCATGGAAAATGCCTTTTCTTTAATTGCCCCACAGTTACCCGGCGGCGCAGAGGATATGACAGTTGCCGTATTTGATGTCGGTGCAACAATGACGACCTTAAGCGTACTCCATGACGGTAAAAACATTTATACCCGCGAGGCAGTTTTTGGCGGTAGACAGTTGACCGAGGAAATTCAGCGTCGCTATGGCTTATCTTATGAAGAAGCCGGTATGGCGAAAAAACAGGGCGGTTTGCCAGATACCTATCTGCCAGAAGTGCTGGAACCTTTTAAAGAAGCAATGACTCAGCAAATTAGCCGTTCGCTGCAATTTTTCTTTTCCTCCAGTCAATACAGTTCAGTTGATCATATTGTTCTGGCAGGCGGCAGTGCATCTATTACTGATATTGACCAGATGATTGAAGAGCGACTCAGTATTTCTACCTCTATTGCAAACCCTTTTGCCAATATGTCTCTTGCAACCGGTATTAAGGCTCAGGTGCTTGGCAATGACGCGCCTGCAATGATGATAGCTTGCGGGCTTGCTTTAAGGAGTTTTGATTAATGGCCAGAATTAACCTATTAAATTGGCGTGAAGAAAAACGCAAACAAATTGAACAGCAGTTCTACGCTATGCTTGCAGGTGCTGCCCTGTTAGGCGCCGGTGTTATCCTGGCGGTACAAATGCAGCTTGGAGCAATGATTAATTATCAGGGCACAAGGAATAGTTATTTAAAGTCTGAAATTAAGAAGGTGGAAAAAGCTATTGCTGAAATTAAGCAGCTGGAAAAGAAAAAAGCCGACCTTCTGGCGCGTATGAAAGTGATTCAGCAATTACAGGGGAATCGTTCTGACAGTGTTCATATGCTGGATGAAATTGTTAAAGTGGTTCCAGAAGGTGTGCATCTGACCAAGTTCTCCCAAAAAGGAAAAAACCTGCTCTTTAATGGCCTGGCCCAATCCAATGCCAGGGTCTCAGCTTATATGCGCAATATAGATCGTGCTGAGTGGTTAAAGGATCCTCATTTAAAAGTGATTCAAACCAAAAAGAAAAAGGCTGGTCCTGCTGCTGAAGACGGCTATAGTACATTTACACTGGCTGCCAAACAGGCTAATCCTGAAAATAAGAAAAAAGCTAAAAACAAAGCTAAGAAGAAGGGCTAAGAGTTATGAATTTGAATGAACTCGATTTTGAAAATATTGGTAGTTGGCCCTTATCAGCAAGATTAGGTGCCGTATTTATTGTTTTTGCAATAGTTCTTGGTGGCGGTTTTTATTATTTCACCCAGGATACTATTGCTGAACTTGATACCGTGAAAGCTAAAGAACAACCTTTAAAAGATGAATTTAAAAGAAAACAGGGTAAAGCCGCTAATCTGGAAGCCTATAAACAGCAAATGGTGGAAATGGAAAAAAGTTTCGGCTCAATGCTGAAACAATTGCCTCAAAAAACTGAAGTGGCTGATTTGCTGGTGGAAATATCACAAACCGGTTTAAGTAATAATCTGGAATTCAGTCTTTTTAAACCTTCTGGCGAAGTACGAAAAGAGTTTTATGCGGAACTGCCGGTAAATATTAAAGTAACTGGTACCTATCATGATTTTGGCGGCTTTGCCACCGGTATAGCAGCATTACCCAGGATCGTAACCATTCATAATGTTTCCATGCATCCTGCAAAAAAACAGGGGAATAAAAAGGGTAATGTAAATCCTGAAATGGACAAAGATAAAAAATTAACCATTACCCTGGTAGCAAAAACGTATCGTTATCTGGATCAGGATGAAATGTCATCTAAGCGTAAGAAGAAAAAGAGGCGTAGACGTTAAACAGCTTGCACTATGTTACTAAAATACTAGTTGCCAAATTTACTGTAGACTCAAGACTGAATATTAATTGAATGGATAATAGAGATTGGTATAGATGAAAAAGATTTTATTAATAGCCGCTTCCATATTCGTTTTATCGGGTTGCGTATCCAATGATATGAGTGATCTGAAAGCGTTTGTAGACAAAACTAAAGCAACCTATAAAGGTAAAGTAAAACCAATACCTGAATTTAAGCATCAACCGCCTTATGCTTATGCCGCTAATGATATCCGTGATCCCTTTAAACCAGTGGTAGATATTGAAGTTACTGGCGGCAGTTATAAAGGTCCACGTCCGGATGAAAATCGTCCCAGGGAACCTCTGGAAGAATTTTCTCTGGATAGTTTGAAAATGGTAGGAACACTGGCACAGGATAATAGCGAATGGGCTTTAATTAAAGATCCCGATGGTTTATTGCACCGTGTTGCTGTTGGTCACTATTTAGGTAGAAATTATGGGCGGGTAGTTGCTGTAAATGAAGAAAAACTGGCGCTGGTTGAATTAGTGCCTGATATAAATGGCGGTTGGACAGAACGAAATGCATCTATTGCATTGAGTGAATAAAATTACGTTTAAAAGTTAAGGTTGAGAACAAGTATTATCACAGCCTGTATTAAAAAAACCGGGAAATATTAGAGAGAATGTTATGAACAGAAAAACAATCTATAAACAGTTATTGGCGGCAGTATTATGGATATTTTCCATAGGTCTTGTGACTGCAGTTCATGCGAGTAATATGCTCGAAGATATTTCCTTTGCATCCATACCCGGTGATAAAATTCAGGTGGTGCTTCAGTTTTCCGAAGCAGCCCCGCAGCCGGGCACTTTCACTATTGACAGCCCTGCCCGAATAGCTCTGGATTTTCCCGGTACAGGGCTTGCTCTGAAAAAGAAAAGGCAGTCTATTGGTATTGGCCTGGCCCGGAGCATCACTGCAGTAGCGGCAGGCGGTCGAACTCGAGTTGTACTTAATCTGACCTCGTTAACAAAATATTCAACTGAAGTTGATGGCAATAAAGTCATTGTCACTCTGGATGAAGCCAACGTAGCGACGGCTACTGACGCTCTGGAACATAATGCAATTAAAAATATAGACTTTCGTTTAGGCAAAGAAGGTGAGGGCAATGTTATTATTTATTTCAACCAGCAGCCGGATGACATCAATCTTAAGCGGGAAGCTGGACGGTTAGTCGTTAATATTAAAAATGTCAGCCTGCCGGGCAATCTGGAACGTCGGCTCGATGTTACAGATTTTAAAACCCCTGTTACTTACGTAGACACATTTGCTACAGGTAAAAATATTAAAATGGTTGTTGATACCAGGGGTGAATTTGATCACCTGGGTTATCAGGCAGGAAATACTTTTACCATTGAAGTAAAAGAACTCACCAAAGCTCAAAAAGAGGCCAAAGAAAAAGCAAAATTTGGTTATACCGGGGAGCGGTTATCTCTTAACTTTCAGGATATTGAAGTTCGTGCCGTGTTACAGTTAATTGCAGATTTTACCGGTAAAAATATGGTCACCAGCGATACGGTGACTGGTAGTATTACTCTGCGTCTTAAAAATGTTCCCTGGGATCAGGCCCTGGCCATTATTTTGAAAACCAAGGGTCTGGGTATGCGTGAAGAAGGCAATGTTATGCGGGTAGCTCCGGCAGAAGAGCTGGCAGCCATTGAGAAACAGGAACTGGAAGCTAAAAAGCAAATTGCTGATTTACTGCCTCTTGTGACCGAAACTATACAATTACAGTTTGTTA
This sequence comes from Gammaproteobacteria bacterium, assembly GCA_027071355.1. Classification (GTDB taxonomy): domain Bacteria; phylum Pseudomonadota; class Gammaproteobacteria; order GRL18; family GRL18; genus JANELJ01. Next base: position 4,084 of record JALSUJ010000101.1, read on the forward strand.
CCGCTTCAGCAGTAGAAAAACTGATAAAGAAAACAAGAACTCAGGCATTAAAAGCAGCGAGAACAGGTAATAGAGGCAGTAATAGAACCTATGGTACGGATACTGTCAATCCAGATAATCCGGATGATGAAGAAGGTGCCTCTTATTTCTCACAACGCGGGACAATTATGTCAGATGATCGGACTAATAAATTAATTGTCAGGGACACAGCAAGAAATATTGCTCAACTAAGAAAATTAGTGTCTGAAATCGATACACCTACACGACAGGTATTAATTGATGCCCGTATTGTTTCCGCTGGTGATAAATTTGAAAAAGAAATGGGTTTAAACTGGAACTTTGCATCAGTAGGAAGTAATGGCGTAGTTAAGACCCGAGGTGATCTCTCTTCCGGTACCTCTAATACTACACAAACAACTCAGGGTGGTGTAGATTTAGGTACTGCTCAAAAAAATCTACTGGGTGTGACCTTTGCCTTATTAAATAGCAATTACCTGGTTGACCTTGAGATTTCAGCGTCACAACTTGACGGTACCAGTGAAATTATTTCAAGTCCAAGAGTAGTTACCACAAATGGTCAAAAGGCCAGTATAAAGGCGGGTGATGAGATTCCATACTCAACCGTCAGTCAAAATGGTACTAATATTCAATTTAAACAAGCCTTATTAAGTCTTGAAGTGACACCCTTAATTATTCCAGGCAATAAAGTCAATATGGAACTGTTGATTACCAAGGATAATGTTAGTGATCTGGTGCCAGTAGGCATTGGTTCAGCGCCTTCCATTCAAACCAGAGAAATAGAAACCTCTGTTTTAGTGGACAATGGCGATACTATCGTGTTGGGCGGTATTTTTGAGCATGAAGTTTCAAAAACAACAGATTCAGTGCCAGTTCTGGGTGATATCCCTGTTATCGGTCAGGCATTCAGAGTAAACACTAATAAAAATGATAAGCGTGAACTGCTTATCTTTATAACGCCTAAAATCATGAATGAGAATTTATCAGTAAGATAATTCTTTATACCCTAACTGGCAGGCTTTTTAAAATCTGGAGCCTGCCGGTCTTTTCTCTGAAATCATTCCCTCGAAATCTAATCATTACTTGAAAAATATCTGATGTTTTGTCATATTACCCCAAACTTTTAAAAATTAATGTTCTTTTAAAAAAGTACAGCGGGGAATCTTATCTTTATGGGCCAGCACCTGAATTCTAATATCATTCTAATTGGACCTATGGGAGCAGGTAAAACGACTATTGGTCGTCAGATTGCCCGTGTTTTCGGGTTTGATTTTTTTGATAGTGATCGTGAAATTGAAGAACGAACCGGTGCCTCTATTCCGCTGATTTTTGAACTGGAAGGAGAGGAAGGCTTTCGAAAGCGTGAACAGGATGTTATTGCCGATCTGGCCGGGAAGTCCAGAATAGTGCTGGCCACAGGAGGCGGCGCTGTCTTAAAAGAACAAAACCGTAAGGTGCTTGAGTCTTCTGGAACCATTGTTTATCTATGCGCCAGCCTGGATGATTTAATGGAGCGCACCTCAAAAGATAAGAACAGGCCACTACTGCAAACCGAAAATCCACGTGCAAAACTACAAAGTATTCTCACAGAACGTGATCCCATTTATCGCCAGTTAGCTGATATAATACTCGAAACAAACAAAATGACCGTGCATATGGCGGTTAAAAAATTAGAGGAGTTAATCTGCGCTGAGCGTTGAGTATTGAGTGCTGAGATTGAAACTATTTTTTATCTGAACGCTGAACGCTGAACGCTGAACGCTCTGTATTTATGATTACATTAAATGTTGATTTAGGCGAACGTAGTTACCCTATTTTTATTGGTCAGGATATTCTTGGGGACAGCGCTTTATTGTCACCTTATATTGTGGGTAAACAGGTGGTTGTGGTTAGCAATGAAACCATAGCGCCTTTGTATCTTGATAGAACACTGGCAGGGCTGACAGATTATCAATGTGAAACAGTCATTCTACCCGATGGCGAAGTATACAAAACTTATGACGGTATTTTACCCATTATCGATCGACTGATGGAAAAGCAGTTTGATCGCCGGGTAACGATTATTGCTTTAGGTGGCGGGGTTGTTGGTGACATGACAGGGTTTGCTGCGGCCATTTATCGTCGTGGGGTCAATTTTATTCAGATACCCACTACTTTACTGGCTCAGGTGGATTCCTCTGTGGGAGGAAAAACAGGTGTTAATCATCCTCTGGGTAAAAATATGCTTGGCTCTTTTCACCAGCCTCAATGTGTGATTGCTGATACTAATACATTAAATACTCTGGATAAACGTCAACTCAGTGCCGGACTGGCAGAAATTATTAAATATGCACTGATTAATAGTCGGAAATTTTTTGGCTGGTTATCGGATAATATGCCTAAACTGGTACAAAGAGATCCGCAGACCCTGGCTTATGCCATTGAATTTTCCTGTCAGGATAAGGCAAATATTGTTGCGGCAGATGAAAAAGAAGCTGGTCAGCGAGCTTTGCTCAATCTGGGACACACCTTTGGACATGCTATAGAGACCGCTCTGGGATATGGAAACTGCCTGCACGGTGAAGCTGTGGCAATTGGCATGGTAATGGCCGCAGATTTATCCGTACGCCATGGCTGGATAACCGGTGAAATTAAACAGCGGATTGTTAAACTGATACAGCAGGCCGGTTTACCGGTGAGTGTTCCCATTGATGATAGTGCAGGTATTTCCCATGAACAATTTCTTGATCTGATGGCCGGTGATAAAAAAGTCCTGGATGGCCAGTTGCATCTGGTGTTACTAAAAGAACTGGGGCAAAGCTTTATAACAGCAGAATTTGATGTGGAAAAATTAAATCAAACCCTGAAAGCCTTTGCCACCGCCTGACAAAAGCCGATAATACTGAACGCTGAACGCTGAATACTTAACGCTCATTTCTGGAGTTAGCTGTGCCGCAACTGGACAACCTTGGACTGAAAGAAAATCCATTTACTAAAAATAATGATTACCGTTATTTTTATGCCGATCAGAATCGTGCTCAGATTCTGGAGTCCACTGAACATCTCATTGAATTTTCTGAAAATCTGCAGGTTATTATTGGTGCGCCGGGCCTGGGAAAAACTCATCTTATATCGGCTCTTGCTCATCGCATGGATAATAACTGGCGTATTGCCCGTATTAGCATCAATGAGCAGGTTGATACCCTGTCATTAATCAATGAAATATTACAGGCATTTGGTGCTCAGGTAGAAGACGGTGAAGAACTGCTTGAAACTCTGGAAAATCAGTTAAGCGAAATACTGCAACTAGGCTTTAAGCCGGTATTGCTTCTGGATGATGCTCAATATCTGTCTCTGGATTCTATTCGTTTTCTTTTACAGCTATCCAGACAAAAGCAGGATGATGAGCCCTATATTAAAATTGTTATGTGCTCCACTCTGGAGATCACAGAACACCTTCAGTCTGCTGAATTAAGAGAATTCCGGGATAGTATCCATATCAGCAATCTGCATAATCTGGATAAAGAAGGGGTCGCAGGATATTTAAGGCATAAACTCGCTATTGTGGGATTTGATCGCGAATCTCCTTTTACGCCCCGTATTATTGACAGCATATATAATGATTCACAGGGTATACCGGAGCAAATAAATTTTTATGCCAATAAGTTTCTGGCTTCCAGCGGCAAAGCTGAAGAATATATCCAGTCTGATGAGTCTGCAGAAATGCAGGCTCCATCAGAGTCCGTATTTGAAGAACCTGATTTTGAAGAAGATCGTATTGACAGGGCGGAGGAACAAATTAGTCGTCTGGCCGAAAAGTTTGATGAAATAGAACAAATGGCTGATCAGCCCATGGACAACATGGACGAGGAGCTGTTTAATGAACAGTCTGAGGCCGAATTAAATCCTGATATTTATAATAAGCATCAGGATTCATCATCTGAATTTGATGACAGTGAGCCGGTATCGGGATCTTCAATGTCGCGTTTTATTATACCTGTCAGTGTTATGGTACTGATTTTAGTGGCAATTTTGCTGATTAATACAGTATTTGACAGTAGTTCTGAGTCAAAACGAACAGAGGGTCAGGCAAAAGAGGACGTTCAGTTATTACCTCTGGAATTACCGGCACAGGATACTACCATAGGTACGAATCAAAGCCGGCAGCAGAACGTAAGCCCTTCAAAAGCTACTAAAGCAGCCACTCCAGATGTGCTTACAGCCACAGAATCGGCAGTTGCTAATGCCCAAGTAAAGCCTGTTACACCGCTTATTATTGAAAATAATGTTGAAGCTAAAGTTGCAGCTGGAGATGAGCAAGCCGCTCAACATCCCGTGAACATAATCGCAAAATCGCCTGTTGATAAACCTGTAAAAGCCGAATCAGCTCAGGCTGATCCTACTCAGAAACCTGAACTAAAAGCCATTGAGCCAGAACCTGTTATCGGCTCTAATAATCGCCAGACAATCACTATCACGGGCAAGCAGTTCGATAAGGACACTCAATTAAAGGTCAGCTGGGGGGACAATAGTAAAGTCTTTTCGGCCAGCCAGACTTCGGGTCAGTTTCATTATATTAATAGTAAAAAAATCAAGCTGGACTTAACTACGGGAATTGAGACTCGTGTCTGGCAGGTGGTAGCAGCAAACAGTAGCGGCCAGCGTTCCAGACCGTTAAGCTTTGATGTGGTTAAACCCTTTATTGCCAAAATGGCTATTACTCAAATCACCCCAAATCCAGTACTGGGCAGTAATAAGCGCCAGGTAATACATATTAAAGGTCAGGGCTTTAGCGGCCAGAGTGTGATTGAATTAAAGTGGGATAAAAATAACAAGCATTTTTCCTCCCGACTATCGCCTGATCAATTTGAATATATCAATGCCAATGAGATCCGGCTGCACATTAGCACAGGCAATCAGGAGTGTAAATGGCGGGTAGTGGCTAAAGATCCGCAAAGTGGTGCCAGTAGTGCCTCCTGGTTTGAGGTAAAAAACACCACGCCGCCAAAAGCTATAACCGGTAGTATAAAAAGTGAGCGCTGGATAAAGCAGCAGGGGGATGAGCATTATACCATCCAGTTGTTTGGTTCATTTGAACAACAGGCGATTACACGTTTTATTAAACAATATGCACTTAAGGGAGATATGGCCCAGTTCAGCAGCAGACGCAATGGTAAAAACTGGTTTAGTCTGATCTATGGAAATTATTCCTCCAGAGAAGATGCGGCTAAGGCCTTAGCCGAATTAGATCCTGAACTGCAAAAAAGCCAGCCGTGGATCAGAAATTTTGGCAGTATTAAACAACAGCTGGTCTCAGAAAAAACGTCTACTACTAATAGTAGTGTTAAAACAAAGCCGATTAGCGGAACAACGACCGCAAAAAAAGCAACAAGCTCGCTTAACAAAACTGCGGCCAAAACCAGGGATGAAGCCTGGATCTGGACTCAAAGTCCATCAGATTATACTCTGCAGCTACTGGCTTTAAGTACCGAGAGCAGTATTCAGGCTTATATTAAAAAACACCAGTTGGGAAATCAGGCGGTATACTTTAAATTTATAAAAAATGGCAAGCCTCTGTATGTGTTGATTTATGGTAGCTATACAGACAAAGCTACTGCAGCCAAAGCGCTTCAATCTCTTAAAAACAAAGTTCCCGGCAGTAAACCATGGCTCAGGCGCTTTGCCGACATTCATGCCATGATACCCGTACGATAGCCAGCTGAGCGGACACTCGCTCTGCCCCTACTAGACCGAATCATTGCGACAAGGTATAATGTCTGGCTCTTTCGACCCTGTTCGGCTTAAATTACCAGAATTTTTATAAATACCGGGGTTTGAGGGTTTTAATATTCACAATTTCTATCAATTGAGGCCTGTAATGCCAACATTTGAAACACAACATCATAATACCCCCAGTGTGCTGGAAGATACACTCTATCGATCTTCATTTGAAAAAGACAATTGCGGTTTTGGCTTAATTGCTCATATGGATGGTGCCGATAGTCACTGGCTGGTGGATACCGCCATTAAAGCTCTGGCACGTTTAACTCATCGCGGTGCAATTTCAGCTGATGGGAAAACCGGTGATGGTTGTGGTTTATTATTACAGAAACCAGATACCCTGATGCGTGCAGTCGCACAGGAGCAGGATTTTGAGCTGGCAGAAAACTATGCCATAGGGGTAGTATTCCTCAGTCAGGATAAAGCCGCTGCCGATAAAGCCAGAGCTCAGCTTAACCAGGAACTGGTGGCAGAAGGTCTGATAGTAGCCGGCTGGCGTGTGGTACCTGTGGATGAAAGTGCCTGCGGTGATGAAGCTTTAAAATCTCTGCCTCAGATTGAGCATGTTTTTGTTAATGCTCCACAGGGTATGGGTGTAGAAACTTTTGACCGCCATCTTTATATTGCTCGTCGTCGTACTGAAAAAGCCATCCAGGAAAATGATGAGGTATTTTATATCCCATCTATGACTTCCCAGGTAATCTCCTATAAAGGTCTGGTAATGCCGGAGTTTTTGCCCCTGTTTTATAAGGATCTGAATGATCCCAGAATGGCATCCGGTATGTGCGTATTTCATCAGCGCTTTTCTACCAATACCTGGCCGCAATGGCGTCTGGCACAGCCGTTCCGTTATCTGGCGCACAATGGAGAAATCAATACCGTACAGGGCAATCGCAACTGGTCTGTAGCCCGTGGTCATAAGTTCGAAACACCCTTAATTCCCAATATGGAAGACATTCGTCCGCTGGTTTCCATGAGCGGCTCTGATTCCAATAGTATGGATAATATGCTTGAAGCACTGCTGGCCGGCGGGATGGATATTTTCCGTGCCATGCGTCTGCTGATTCCACCTGCCTGGCAGAATGTGGATACCCTGGATGCTGATTTAAAAGCCTTTTATGAATATAACTCCATGCATATGGAAGCCTGGGATGGACCTGCCGGTGTGGTTATAACTGATGGCCGCTATGCGGCCTGTACACTGGATAGAAACGGTTTGCGTCCGGCTCGATATGTGATTACCAAAAATACTGAGGGCAACGGCGGTATCAATGATGCTACCTATGCTGATTGTGTGATTACCCTGGCGTCTGAAACCGGTGTTTATGACTATCTGGAAACCGATGTTGTGGCCAAGGGTCGTCTGAAACCCGGTCAGATGCTGGCAGCAGATACTCATACCGGCGAACTGATGCTGCCGGATGATGTGGATCAGCATTTAAAATCCCGTCAACCGTATAAAGAATGGCTGAGTAAGGGCATAAAATATCTGAAATCAGAATTAATAGAGCCCTCTTCTGTCGTGGGCTGTATGGATGATGAAACCTTTAAGGTGTATGAAAAACAGTTCCAGATCACCAATGAAGAAAAAGAATATGTTATCAAGGTGCTGGCTGAAAATGCTGCTGAAGCGGTCGGTTCTATGGGTGATGATACGCCTATGGCAGTGCTCTCCAGTCGGGTTCGTCCGTTTTACGATTATTTCCGCCAGCAGTTTGCCCAGGTAACCAATCCACCTATCGATCCGATTCGCGAAAGTATTGTAATGTCCCTGGAAACCTGCCTGGGCGCCGAAAAAAATCTGTTTGAAGAAACCGCAGAGCATGCTAACCGTTTACTGGTGGACTCTCCGGTATTGTCCTGTGCCAAATACGAAAATCTGATCAATATGGATAATCCGGATTATACCAATGAGATCATTAATCTGAATTACTCCCCAGAGCTGTCACTCAAACAGGCTTTAAGCAATGTCTGTGAACAGGCGGAGCAGGCGATAAAAAATGGTAAAGTGATTATTGTTTTAAATGATAAGGCGCTGGCCAAAGATAAAATCACTATTCATGCTTTAATGGCCACCGGTGCAGTACATCATCATTTAATTAGCAAGGGTCTGCGCTGCGATGCCAATATTATTGTTAAAACCGGTACCGCTCGTGATCCTCATCATTTTGCTACTCTGATTGGTTATGGGGCTTCAGCCGTTTATCCTTATATGGCCTATGAAACACTGGCTAAATTAATTTCTGCCAGGGAAATTGAAGATACGGATATTGGTAAGGTCACTAAAGCCTATCGTAAAGGGATTAATAAAGGGCTCTATAAAGTTATGTCCAAAATGGGCATTTCCACTATTGCCAGTTATCGCGGTTCACAATTATTTGAAGCCATAGGCATTGATGATGAAGTGACTGAAATGTGTTTTAAAGGCACTACCAGTCGTCTTGCCGGTGCCGGTTTTGAGGATTTTGACAAGGATCAGCACTTCCTCAATAAGGTGGCCTGGAATCCCCGCAAGAGCAATGACCATGGCGGTATTTACCGTTATGTGCATGGTGGAGAATACCACGCTTATAATCCTGATGTGGTGCAGTATATGCAGCAGGCTGTGCAAAGTGGAGATTATAATGCCTATAAGAAATATGCAGATGAAGTCAATAAACGTCCCATTGCTACCTTGCGTGATTTATTAAAACTGCGTGATGATATTAAACCGCTGCCCATTGATGAAGTGGAAGCAGCCGAAGAACTGTACTCGCGTTTTGATAGTGCGGCCATGTCTTTAGGTGCTTTATCACCGGAGGCGCATGAAACTCTGGCAGAAGCCATGAACCGTCTGGGCGCTCGTTCCAATTCCGGTGAAGGGGGCGAAGATCCGGCGCGTTTTAATACCCTTAAAGTATCTAAAATCAAGCAGATTGCCTCTGGTCGTTTTGGAGTTACTCCGCATTATCTGGTTAATGCGGAAGTACTGCAGATTAAAATTGCCCAGGGTGCCAAGCCGGGTGAAGGCGGTCAGCTGCCGGGGCATAAAGTGGATGAAAATATTGCCCGTCAGCGTTATTCCGTACCCGGAGTCACCCTGATATCACCACCACCCCATCATGATATTTATTCTATTGAAGATTTATCGCAATTAATTTATGACCTCAAACAGGTCAATCCGGATGCACTGGTTTCGGTTAAGCTGGTTTCTGAACCGGGCGTGGGAACCATTGCTGCCGGTGTGGCTAAAGCCTATGCGGATTTAATTACTATTTCCGGTTATGACGGTGGTACAGCCGCCAGTCCTCTGGCTTCAGTTAAATATGCCGGTTCTCCCTGGGAGCTGGGTTTAAGTGAAACACAGCAGGCTCTATGTGCTAATGATTTGCGCGGTAAAATTCGTCTGCAGACTGACGGCGGTCTGAAAACCGGTCTGGATATTGTTAAAGCAGCCATTCTGGGTGCAGAGAGCTTTGGTTTTGGTACCGCCCCCATGATTGCCATGGGCTGTAAATATCTGCGTATCTGTCACCTGAACACCTGTGCCATGGGTGTGGCTACCCAGAATAATGTCCTGCGTATGAACCACTTTATCGGTAAGGTGGAAATGGTCATGAATTACTTTAAATTTGTGGCCCAGGAAACCCGCGAATGGATGGCTTCTTTAGGGATCAGCAAGCTGGAAGATCTGATTGGTCGTACTGATTTACTGGAAATCCTGGACGGTCAGACCGATCGTCAGACCCGCCTGGACTTAACGCCCTTACTTAAGACCATTGATGATGACAGCAAGCCACGTTTCTGTATCGAACCCAGTAATGAGCCCTATGACAAGGGTGAAACTGCGGAAAAAATGGTGGCGGATATGCTGCCGGCCATAGACAGTAAGTCCGGTGGTAGCTTTGAATATAATATTCAGAACACCGACCGTTCTATTGGTGCCCGTCTGTCCGGTGAAATTGCTAAACGCTACGGTAATTTAGGTATGTGTGATGCACCTGTTACCGTTAAAATGAAAGGTTCAGCCGGGCAGAGTCTGGGTGTCTGGAATGCCGGTGGTCTGCATCTTGAGGTAGAAGGTGATGCTAATGACTATGTGGGTAAAGGCATGGCTGGCGGTCAGATTGTATTAATGCCAGCCTGCGGCACCACTTTTAAGAGTAATGAAACAGCCATTATTGGTAATACCTGTTTATATGGTGCCACGGGCGGCAAACTGCTGGCAGCCGGTCTGGCCGGTGAGCGCTTCGGGGTTAGAAACTCAGGTGCTCATGCTGTGGTTGAAGGTATTGGTGACCACGGTTGTGAATATATGACCGGTGGGGTTATTACAGTGCTGGGTGAAACAGGGCTGAACTTTGGTGCCGGTATG
>JALSUJ010000102.1 GCA_027071355.1 Gammaproteobacteria bacterium
CTATCAGGTAGCGAGTATATAGCCCTGAGCCAAATTTGCTGTTACTTGGTAGAGAGACGAAAATTGAGGTTTATCTGAATGCACTCAGAGAATAATTTAACAACTGAATCCAGTGACCATATAGAGGTTAAAAATACCACCTGTTATATGTGTGCCTGTCGTTGTGGTATCCGGGTTACCCTGAAAAATGGTGAAGTCAGATACATTCAGGGTAATCCTGATCATCCCTTAAACAAAGGTGTGATTTGTGCCAAGGGTTCATCTGGTATTATGAAACAATATTCTCCGGCCCGACTGACCAAACCACTGAAACGTCGTAAGGGTGCAGAGCGCGGGGATAATGATTTCGAAGAGATTTCCTGGGATGAAGCTTTTGAAATTATGGAAGAACGACTGACTGAGATCCGTGCTACCGATCCCAAAAAGTTTGCACTGTTTACCGGCAGGGATCAGATGCAGGCCCTGACGGGGCTGTTTGCCAAGCAATTCGGTACCCCCAATTATGCCGCACACGGTGGTTTCTGTTCTGTCAATATGGCTGCCGGTATGATTTATACCATTGGTGGTTCGTTCTGGGAATTCGGCGGCCCGGATCTGGAACGATCCAAATTATTCATTATGTTTGGTACGGCTGAAGATCATCACTCCAATCCACTGAAAATTCAGCTGTCAGAATTTAAGCGTAACGGCGGCCGTTTTATTTCGGTAAATCCTGTCCGTACCGGATATTCAGCTATTGCAGATGAATGGGTACCTGTTAAACCGGGTACTGACGGCGCTTTAATTCTGGCACTGATTAATGAAATTATTCAATTAGGTCTGTACGACCGGGATTTTTTAATCCAGTACACTAACTCTGCTGAACTGGTTAATATTGATGAAAACAGTAATGAAGAAGGTCTGTTTGTCCGCCAGGGTGAGGCTGAGATTGATGATGCCTGTGTCGATAATCAAAACAAGCTCTGGTGGGATCGTCATGCCAATGGTGCGGTAAAGACACACACCGAAGGTGCCGATCCTTACCTGCTGGGTGATTTTGAACTGGACAGCGGTACACAGGTTAAACCCGCTTTCCAGATGCTGGTGGATCGGGTTAAGGACTATACCCCGGAATGGGCCTCATCCATTACCGGAATACCCGTAGAAACCATCAAACAGCTGGCTCATGAAATGGGTATTACGGCCCGTGATCAGAAAATTGAACTGCCGATCCCCTGGACAGATACCTGGGGTAATGAGCATGAGAGTGTGACTGGTAATCCGGTATCTTTTCATGCCATGCGCGGACTGGCAGCGCACTCCAATGGTTTTCATACCATTCGTTCATTAAGTGTTTTAATGACTATTCTCGGAACCATTGACCGTCCCGGCGGCTTTCGTCATAAAGCGCCTTTCCCGCGCCCCATACCACCCTGTGCCAAAACGCCTAAGGGGCCTGAAGGGGTACAGCCTAATACCCCTCTGGCAGGTATGGCGCTGGGCTGGCCGGCAGAACCTAATGATTTATTTGTTGATGAGGAAGGCAGGCCGGTTCGGCTGGACAAAGCTTTCTCATGGGAGTACCCGCTGTCGGTTCATGGCCTGATGCACAATGCTATTACCAACGCCTGGCGGGGCGACCCCTATCATATTGATACATTAATGATTTTTATGGCTAATATGGCCTGGAATTCCAGTATGAATACGGTGAGTGTCCGGGATATGCTCAAAGATAAAGATGAGGACGGTAATTACAAAATACCTAATATTTTTGTCTGTGATGCGTTTGAATCTGAAATGGTTGCTTTTGCGGATCTGGTGTTGCCCGACACCTCTTATCTGGAACGTCATGATGTGATGTCCATGCTGGACAGACCTATTTCTGAGTACGATGGTCCAGTGGATTCTGTGCGGATACCAGTATTACCTCCCAAGGGTGATTCCCGGCCATTTCAGGAAACCATTATTGAGCTGGGTTCGCGTCTGAAATTACCGGCATTTGTTAGTGAAGACGGCAGCCGCAAGTTCCGCGATTATCCGGATTTTGTCGTCAATTATGAAACCGAACCCGGATCAGGCATTGGTTTTCTGGCAGGCTGGCGCGGTAAGGCCGGTGAAAAATTTATGAAAGGTGAGCCTAATCCGAACCAGTGGGAGATGTATGAAAAGAACAATTGTGTCTATCAGTATCATCTGCCTAAATCTTACCAGTATATGCGTAACTTTAATGAAGGTTATCTGCAGTGGTCAAGAAAGCATCGCCTGACCCGTTTTGCGGAGCCGATTACTATTCATGTTTATTCGGAAATATTACAGAAATTCCGTCTGGCTGCTCAGGGTAAATTACCGGGTAAACAGCCGCCGGAACATTTGCGTAAGCGAGTAGAAACCTATTTTGACCCCCTGCCCATGTACTATGTACCACTGGAGTCACAACTGACGGATACTCAGAAGTATCCTCTTAATGCAGTGACTCAGCGTCCTATGGCGATGTATCATTCCTGGGATTCACAAAATGCCTGGCTGCGTCAGATTCATGCGCATAACTATCTGCATATAAATCCTCAGACTGCTCAGGCAAACGGCATATCAGATGATGACTGGATATGGGTAGAATCCATGCATGGTAAGGTGCGTTGTCAGTGTCGGGTGAGTGAAGCTGTTGAGCCGGGTACCGTCTGGACCTGGAATGCCATAGGTAAGGCTTCGGGTGCCTGGGGACTGGGAAAAAATGCCAATGAATCTCAACGGGGCTTTCTGCTGAATCATCTTATTGCGGAAGAATTGCCGGAAAATCCCGATGGTGACCATCTATCCAATTCTGATCCAGTAACGGGGCAGGCAGCCTGGTATGATGTCAGAGTCAGAATATATAAGGCTGATGATAGTGAGCCGGCACAAACGTCACCGCAGTTTAAGCTGCAAAAGCATACACCGGGTACCCCCAGACGCAAGCCCAAATGGCAGGCCTTCTTTGCCGGCATGGGAAAATTTAAGGGAGATGCCAAATGAGCCAGTTAGCATTAGTAATTGATTTAAATGTCTGTGTGGGCTGTCATGCCTGTGTGACTAATTGTAAAGAATGGAACACTTCCGGCAGCGCTGGTGCCTTAAGTGATGATAATCCTTATGGCAAAGATCCTACCGGTACTTTTTTTAATCGCGTGCAGACTTATGAAATAGGCGAGTTTCCTAAAACAGAAACCCTGCATTTCCCTAAATCCTGTCTGCATTGTGAGGATCCCCCATGTGTCCCAGTGTGCCCAACAGGGGCCAGTTATAAGCGTGAAGAAGACGGTATTGTACTGGTAGACTATGACAAGTGCATTGGTTGCCGTTATTGTTCCTGGGCCTGTCCTTATGGTGCGCGTGAAATTGATGAACATCAGAAGGTGATGAAAAAATGCACCCTGTGCGTTGATCGGATTTATGATGAGAGTCTGCCGGAAGAGGAAAGAAAGCCCGCCTGTGTTCTGGCCTGTCCAACCAGTGCCCGTTTATTTGGTGATGTGCATGATCCGGATTCTGAGGTTTCGGTAGCGATTCGGGAGCAGGGTGGTTATCAGTTGATGCCGGAATGGGGAACCAAACCTTCAAACCATTATCTGCCCAGACGTAAGAATCATGTGTCTTATCATAAGGATGAGCTGGAACGTGTAGATAATCCATTGAAGAAAGAAGATTATCAGGTGGATGCATCTGAACCTTCTCTGGATGATGTTACCAGTTGGTAAAAAAGTTCCTTTCTTACCAGATACTCAGAGTTGTTACTCAAATTGTGTTGGATATAAATAAAATTCGTTAGTTGATAATGGATTCCGGAAACGGGAATTCGAATACAAAATTTAGTTTTATATAGTTAGGAGCTTGGTATGCAACCGGCATTTTCTGTTATTTTTTTAACTACATTAATCGGTATGGGACAGGGGCTTTTTCTTGCAATCTATACAGAACAGGTATATTCCGTTCTGAATGTTGTGCAAAGTAACAGTAGCGATAAATTTTATGGTATTGCCAGTGCAGTGGCGTTGGTATTGTTGATTCTGGGGCTGATTTCCTCCATTTTCCATTTAGGCCGTCCCGAACGGGCCTGGCGTGCAGCTTCGATGTGGCGTACTTCCTGGTTGTCTCGCGAAGTGATTGTTTTACCCATTGTTATGGGGCTGGTGTTTTTATTTGGTATGGTGCATTTTATGTCCTGGAATCCGGTCATTATGCAGTTTGGTTCTGTTGCAGTACGTTTGAGTCTGATTATAGGGGCTTTTGCTACCCTGGCCACTTTTGCCCTGTATATAGCCACCGGGATGATTTATGCCTGCCTGAAATTTCTCCAGGAATGGCATAGTCCACTGACGGTTATTAATTATCTGCTGCTGGGTTCGGTATCCGGTTTTACTATGGCCAGTGTTATTGCGGCTTATGAACAGCCTGAACTGGTACCGTTTTTTGTTGGCTGGTCCATTACTCTGCTGCTTTTTGCCTTTATTTTCAGAGGTGCATCACTGATGCGTAATAAGCGTTTGAGACCCAAATCTACTGTCCAGACAGCCATTGGTGTGCGTCATAATCAGATAAAGCAGAAATCCATGGGATTTATGGGTGGTTCAATGAATACCCGAGATTTCTTTCATGGTAAAACGCGGCTGTTTTTACGTTCCATCAAAACTATTTTTCTGGTTCTGGTGTTTGCTATGCCATTAACTATGCTGATTATTGCCCTGTTTAAACCATCATTGACCATTTTAGGTATTGCTGTTGTTTCTATGTATATTGGCTTGCTGGCGGAACGTTGGTATTTTTTTGCCGAAGGCAATCACCCACAGAATATTTATTATCAAAGTATTGCCTGAAGATACTATTTCAGGTTTTAGCTGCAAAGGACTGGCTTAAACCCTACTTTTTTCCGGGCTAGTCCTTCTTATGTTCCCAGAGACAAAAAATAAACGCTTTTTTGTTAAAAAAACTACTTAAATCACTCTACATTTACTGATTCTCTTCTATACTTTCTAATAGATAAATCTATCAAAATTTTATTTAATACTAATCAGGTTTTTTATGGATTCTGAGCAAAAACATTTAACTATAGACGAATTGCAAATCGGTATGTTTGTCGTTGAGATTGATATTTCATGGCTTAAATCACCGTTTATGTTTCATCGCAGAGCCATTAAATCTAAAAAAGATATTATGCTTTTGAAACGTTCAGGTGTTAAGAAGTTAACAATTGATCTGAAAAAGAGTCTGTTTGATTCTATTGCTGAGCGGGAACAGCCGCCATCTGAGGAATATTCTGAAACAGCTAATGCAGAATCTGATGCCATTGAAACGGCTGCAGAAGTTAATTCAGTAGTGGATACTCAGTCCATTAAACCTGAACTGAATGAAAATAGTCTGAACAATCCCTGTGTTGCTCTGGATGAGGAAATGAGTCGGGCGACTATTCTGAAACAGCAGACTGAACAGGCATTTAATGAAATTAATGAATGCGCCAGACAGAATAAAGTCATTCCGATTAAGAAAGTTCAACCACTGATTGATGAGACGATTACCAGCTTATTGAGAAACAGTCAGGCCTTACTGACCTTAATGCATCTTAAGCGTTATGAAAAAAAATTATTTGCCCATTCATTCAGTGTTATGACTCTGGCATTGACTATGGGTATAAAACAGGGAATTGGCGAAGAGGATTTAAAAGATCTGGGACTGGCTGCGCTATTACATGACCTTGGGTGGGCGCAATTACCATTGAATTTGTTTGGTAAACCTAAGAAATACACAGATAATGAAAAAAAGGTAGTTTATCAACATCAGAAAATAGCCAATATCCTGGTGGGTAAAAGTCATCTGATATCGGATAGCATTCGCAGCATGATGATGAAACATCATGAACGTCTGGACGGTTCAGGATATCCGGAAGGTTTGCAGGAAAACCTGTTAGACACTCTGGACAGAATACTGATCCTGACGGATTATTATGATGAAACCATTCATGGTTTGTTAGATGGACCCGGTCTGATCCCTTCGGAGGCATTGCGAGTGTTTTATAAGGAGGCGGTACAGAATAAACTGGATAAATTACTGGTTGAATCCCTGATCAAATTACTGGGTATTTACCCCCTGACCTCTGCGGTTGAACTGACTACAGGGGAAAAAGGTATTGTTGTTGAGGTTAATCGGGATAAGCCGCTGGTACCTGTGGTACGGCTTATGTACGCAGCAGATGGCCATCCTTTAGTTAGTCCTCAATTGATAGATCTGGAAAAAGATGAACAGAAACGTCATATTAAGACTATAGTGGATTCTGTGGATGAAAAAAATGATCCGCAGCACCTGTTAATGGTGGATGAAATCTAAATGTCTAAGAAAATACCTGACACTCATAAAATAGCGACTGAGATACAGGAAAAAGTCCTGCATCATCCGTTATTTTCTCAATGGCCAGATGGCTTAATTGTACTTGGTTCCAGTGGAATTATTGCGGGTATTAACAATATGGCGGCTCAGCTTCTGGGATATCGTACTGAAGAATTGTCCGCTAAAGTCCTGCATTCAATTTTATGTGGTCAGACTGCAGACTATCAGCATCAGCAGGAAGACTGTCCTTTTTCATTTCCTGAACATAAATTACCAGTCAACGTTATAGTCGACAGCTGGTTTATTCAGAAAAACGGTGTCTATCTGCATGTGGATATTAAACATGTTATGGATTTAAAAGGTGCTGAACTGGGTCTGGACGATGATTATTCTGTGCTGAGTTTTCAGGATTGTTCTCAACGCCGGTATTCAGAGAAAGAATTGCAGCGCCTGGCTCTGTTTGCAGAACTTAATCCGGCACCGATTGTGGAAATCAGTGATCAGGCTTTGCTTTATTTCTCCAACCCGGCCATGGTTAATCTGATTGGTGAGCTGGGTTTTAATAATAACGGCATGCCCAGTGTACTGCCGACAAATCTAAAAAAACTGGTGGCTCAATGTCTTGAAACCGGCATGGCTCTAAATAATATCGAAGTCGAGTCTCAGGGACGCTGGTTTTTATGGAACTTTTATCCTGTTGTTGAAAATGCTCTGGTGCAGGCATATGGTATGGATATCACCTGGCGTAAAGAGTTTGAAGCGCAGTTGTTTTCAGAAAAAGAACGATTTCTGGTTACCCTTAATTCCATTGAAGATGCCGTTATTACGGTAGATAAGAACGAAGTCATTACTTATATCAATCCCAAAGCTACAGAATTAACCGGCTGGGAAAATATTGAGGCACTGGGCAGGCCATTTAATAAAATTGTCAGCCTGTTTAATGCGGAATCAAGAGTGCCGTCTAAAAATCAATTACGGTTAGCTATTGATGAATGTATTGCTTATCGTTTACCGGATAATCTGTACCTGGCTCATCGTGATGGCTATGTTATTGCAGTTAAAGAAATGGTATCGCCTATGCGTAATCGGGATAATGAGGTCATAGGTGCAGTGGTTGCCTTACATGATGTCACTGAAGCTCGGAAAATGGAACAGAGTCTGACCTATCAGGCAACCCATGATATTCTGACCGGCCTGATTAACAGGGCTGAGTTTGAAACGCGTTTACGTCAGTCCATAGAACGGGCAAAAACTGATCATTTGATGCATGTTCTGCTGTATCTGGATCTGGACAATTTTAAAATTATTAATGATACCTGCGGTCATATCGCCGGTGATCAATTACTCAGACAAATTACCAGGCTGCTGGAAGAAAAATTACGTCGGGGTGATACTCTGGCTCGTCTGGGAGGAGATGAATTCGGCGCCATACTGGAAGGTTGTCCGGTGGAACAGGCAACCCTGATTTCCACTGAGATATGTAATGAGATCCAGCGTTTTGATTTTATCTGGAAGTCGCATACATTTAATGTTGGCGTTAGTATTGGGCTGGTGCCGATTGATGAAGATGCCGGGGATGTGGACCAATTATTAAGTCTGGCAGACTCTTCCTGTTATGCGGCTAAGGATCTGGGTAAAAATCGAGTTCACGTCTATCAGGATAATGATGTTGATGTGATGCGCAAAAAAGGTGAAATGCAGTGGGTGTCCAGAATTAACAAGGCCTTACAGGAAGATCGTTTTGAACTTTATTTTCAGTCCATAGTGCCGGTTAACAGTGAAGAGAGTGGACTGCATTTTGAAATACTGCTAAGAATGAAGGATGAGCATGGTAATTTGATACCACCGGGTGCATTTTTACCTGCGGCAGAACATTATGATCTGATTAAAATTCTAGATCACTGGGTGGTCAGAACTACTTTTAAATGGTTAAACAATCACCCTGAATACACTCAGAAAATCAATTTATGCAGTATAAATTTATCCGGTAACTCTATTGGAGATGAACATTTTATGCATCATCTGACAGAACATTTCAGGACTTGTCAGTTCCCCGCTGAGAAAATCTGCTTTGAAGTTACTGAGACTGCCGCTATTCAAAATCTGAGTGTGGCCAGTTTGTTTATTGACACCATTAAGGAACTGGGCTGCTCCTTTTCACTGGATGACTTTGGTTCCGGTATGTCCTCTTTTGGTTATTTAAAACAACTGAATATTGATTATCTGAAAATTGACGGGTTATTTGTTAAGGATATAGTGATTGATCCTGTTGATGAAGCCATGGTCAAATCCATTAATGAAGTGGGACAGATGATGGGTTTAAAAACGGTTGCAGAGTACGTGGAAAATGATGAGATCTTAACCGTGATAAAGGAAATCGGGGTAGACTATGCACAGGGCTTTGGGCTTTGCAGGCCCAGACCCATTGATGAAATACCCCAGGTTCTGCAACAACTGGAAGATCAGAAATCTACCAGTCGTTGATTAGAAGCAGGTTTAGGCTTTATCTGGGGGATAATTTAATCGTTCTTTTTTTGGGCAGATCAAATTCTTTGGGTAAGGGGGTATCAGTAAACCAATGATTGTGTTTCTCGTCATACCACCAGTCGACGTTGAGGCGCACAGTCTTTATTACTGAGGAATTTTTCGGGTGATATTCAATAAGATACAGGGTTCTGGCTGATTTATCAGGTTCAATAATACCGCTATTAATTGCTTCAACATGAGCTACCTCTATTTCTGACAGGTGCTTTATATATTCTTCGGAAGGAGGGACTATTTTTGAAGATGGGTTATTGGGATTGGCTTTCATTAACTGAAACAAAGAATACCATTCACCCCAGCGCATAGAGGCATTGTATAAATTGTCAGCCTGTTGGAAACGATTAGTTGAATTATGCGTATCCAGCTCTGCACAGGCGGAAACCAGCACGACAAGTAAGCTGGAAATTATTAATTGTATAACTGTTTTTTTTATATTATCTATTTTTTGCACTTATCTTTATCCCTGAGATGGTTGTAAGTCAACTGATTTTTATCCGATTCTAGTGGATTTTCTGTTTAAAGCAAGTCTGTCGCAATAATAAAACAGAACCACCTTCCAAATGTTCATGAGTTCCCTCTGACTATAGCCTGTTTTCATAGTGATTATTATCACTGTAACAATTGACGGTGTCGTATATAATAAACCAATGAATCACATGGCTTTTATTCAGACATTCATTAAATCACTCAAAGCTTTTGTCCTTAACCTGCCTATGCTCCTGAGTGTTATTTTATTAACAGGATTGTTTGAAGTTTTTGTCACACCGCAAATGCTTGCATCACTATTCAGTGGGCATGCATTTTATGACACTATAACAGGAACTGTTATAGGTGGAACGTCTGTTGGACAGCCGTTTATCAGTTATCTTATTGGTGGCGAACTGCTGAATGATGGAATTAGCTATTATGCCGTCACTGCTTTTATACTCTCATGGGTTACCCTGGGCATTGTTCAGCTGCCTTATGAATACAGTCTGTTTGGCAGTCGATTTACCCTGACACGTAATCTGCTGGCTGTTATTTTTGCGCTGCTCATTTCTGTAGCCACTGTACAAAGTTTAACCTTGCTGGTATGAAAAAAGTTGGTATGCAAAAAAATAAGGTGCAAAAGAAACAAAAAATTACGGGTCGTTTTCTATTGCCTGTTGTTATTTTAATTTACCTTCTGCTTTATGTTTATGAGCCGATAAAAACTACGGATGCTTTAACGAAAAGCCTGACAACATTAATGCATCTATTGCCTGTTTTTGTAGTGGTGATTTTAATAATGGGATTAATTACCGCTTTAATACAAACTAAAAATCTGACAAAATTTCTGGGCCGGCAAAGTGGTATAAAAGCCTGGGTTATTGCAGTGCTGGGTGGGATTTTAAGTCATGGTTCATCTTACATCTGGTACCAGATGCTGGCTAATTTAAGGGTAAATCATGTTCGGGATAGTTTAATTATGACCTTTTTATATGCCCGCGCAATAAAACTACCCTGGCTACCATTGATGATCAGTTATTTCGGGTTCACATTTACACTGCTTTTGACTGCATATATTATACTCGGGGCCGTTATTCAGGGACTAATTGTTGAAAAAATGATTCCGTATAAAGCATAGTAAAATTATTGTTAACAGCATTGATAAACATTTATACGAGTTGAGAAGATATGATTAATTCCTGTTATTGATCTGTTTTTTTATTAAACTCACACAAATCTTCTATCAGGCAGGCGCCGCATTTGGGTTTTCTGGCCGTGCAGATATAGCGGCCGTGGAGGATCAGCCAGTGGTGGGCATTGAGCATGAATTCTTTGGGGACTAATCTGAGCAGGCGCTTTTCTACTTCCACTACATCTTTGCCGGGGGCAATCTTTGTGCGGTTTGAGACCCGGAATATATGCGTGTCTACAGCCATAGTCGGATGACCAAAGGCAGTATTTAAAACCACATTGGCTGTTTTTCGACCCACTCCGGGTAAAGCTTCCAGAGCTTTTCTATCATCCGGCACCTGACTATTATGCAGTTCAATCAGCATTTTACAGGTTTTAATAATATTTTTACCCTTGCTGTTATACAGGCCGATGGTTTTAATATACGCCTTAAGCCCGTCCTCCCCCAGTGCATAAATAGCCTCAGGCGTATTGGCTGCAGCAAATAGTTTTTCAGTTGCCTTATTAACCCCTTTATCCGTAGCCTGAGCAGATAAAATAACCGCAATTAATAATTCAAAAGAGTCATTAAAATTAAGCTCAGTAGTCGGCTCCGGATTATTTTCCCGAAGCCTGGAAAAGATCTCAATTCGCTTGTCTTTATTCATAATAACGATAATCTCTTAACGCTTAACGCTTAACGCTTAACGCTTAACGCTTAACGCTTAACGCTTAACGCTTAACGCTTAACGCTTAACGCTTAACGCCTAAATAGTTTCGGGCAGCGGACTTTTCTGTGTCTTTTTAGCGGCTTTCTGCTTCAGGGCAATATAATTCTTTAAGGCCAGCAAAAATGCCAGACCCATAAAAGCTCCGGGGGGTAAAATGGCCAGCAGGAAACCATTATAATCAGGAATAACGGTAATAGTCAGCCATTGCATACCCTCGCCAAACATAATATCAGCGTTAGCAAATAAAGTGCCCAGACCAATCAGTTCACGCATGGCTCCCAGTACAACCAGCACCAGGGTAAAACCCAGCCCCATCATTAAGCCGTCAAAGGCGGCTTTGCCTATGGTGTTTTTTGATGCAAATGCTTCCGCTCGGGCAATAATAGAACAATTGGTTACAATCAGTGGAATAAAAATACCCAGGATCAGATACAGTTCATGGAAGTATGCATGCATAACAAGTTCAATAGCGGTTACTACAGAGGCAATAATAATAACAAATACCGGCAGACGAATTTCCGGACGGACAATATTGCGGATTAGAGAAATACACATATTGGATAAAATCAATACCGCAATAGTGGCCATTCCAAGCCCCAGAGCATTGATGACACTATTGGATACGGCCAGCAGAGGACACAGCCCCAGCATCTGAACCAGAACAGGATTATTGTTCCATAAGCCGTCTTTGGCAATCGGAGTATACTCCTGCATAAAAGAAGTCTGAGCCTTGATATTATCTTCAGTTAATGTGTCGGATATAGTGTCTGACATAATTTATTACTCTTTGCTGCTATCTTCACCACGCATGGCCGCATGGTAGTGTTTATTAAAATTTTCCTGATCCAGAAAAAGTCGTTTACGGTTGGCGTTAAAATAATCCAGTGCCCGATATACTGCTTTAACAACGGCTCTCGGGGTAATGGTTGCTCCAGTAAACTGATCAAATACGCCGCCGTCTTTTCTAACACGCCACAGTTTTTGTGCAGGATTTTCTATGCTTTTACCGTTAAAACTTAAAACCCAGTCGCTTTTATTGATATCAATTTTATCACCCAGCCCTGGGGTTTCCTTATGAGCAATGACTCTGACCCCGGAAATTTCTCCTGAGACTTTAATGGCTATTAATAGATGAATATCACCATTATAACCATCCGGTGCAATAACTGGAAAAGCTACTGCTACAGGGGTTTTATCCATCCAGGCCTGATAGACGTTGACCGGTTTGTCTGAACCCAGCAAAGAATCTGCAGGTACTTTGATATGCGTGGATAATAAGTCATTATTATAAATACTGGCCGGTAAAATATTATTCAGGTTCCTTAATAAATTAGCTTCTTCACTGGCTTCAATCTGATCTTTGGTGAGTTCAAAAGTACCCACTACCAGTGTGGTACCCAGGCCGCCAAAGCCGGCCAGTAATGCGGCACTAATAATCATATTGCGGATCAGTAGGTTTTTATCAATAGACTGGGTTGGTGATAGTTTCACGGCACTTTGTTCTTTGCTTATGACACGCTGTTCTTTGCTCATGACGGCTGATCCCTGTCATTATGACCATAGACTCTGGGCTGAGTATAATAATCCAGCAATGGTACACACATATTCATAATAAGAACTGCAAAAGCAATTGCATCAGGGTAACCGCCCCAGGTACGAATAATATATATCAGCAGGCCGATACCGGCACCATAAATAATGCGCCCTTTGGGTGTCGTAGCGGCAGTCACCGGATCAGTGGCTATAAAAAAGGCGCCTAACATGGTAGCACCGGAAAACAGATGAAACAGAGGGCTGGGATTGCTGTCCAGTTCAAAGCTGCCGAATAACAGGGAAAAGAAGCCCAGAGTCGCCAGTAAAGAGACCGGGATATACCATTGAATAACACCTTTTTTTAATAAAAATAGCCCACCGGCCAGAAAGGCCAGATTCACCCATTCGGTTCCCAGACCGCCCAGCATACCAAAGGTTTTACCAGTATCTTCAATTTCTGAAATTGAAGCCAGACCATTAATTACAGATGTACGCACCACATCCAGAGGGGTGGCATAACTGATTGCATCCAGTGTGACTGAAGGGGGTAATTGATTAAATAGCTGGAAATTCAGGGTCTGTAAAAAATTAAGTGATTCATGGCCGGCTAGCATGGCAGGTGAAGGCCATAAGGTGGTCATTTCAGCAGGAAAGGATATCAGTAAAATGGCATAAGCTGCCATGGCCGGGTTAAACGGGTTATAACCCAGTCCGCCGTATAGATGTTTGGCAACAACAATGGCAAAAAAGATCCCCACCAGAGTCAGCCACCAGGGCGCAAGGGGAGGCAGAGCCAGCCCCAGCAGGACAGCAGTTAATACCGCACTCTTATCGTTCAGGTACACTTTAATCGGGCGCTTTCTCAGGTACAGCATTAATGCTTCAAAACCCAGAGCAAATATAATGGCCAGTACAATATTAACCAGCACCCCAAAGCCAAACACCCAGATAGCGGTAATAATCCCGGGGATCAGAGCCAGGTTAACCACCAGCATCATTTTAGATACTGACAGCGCTGGTTTTAAAAAAGGTGAACTCTGTGCAACAAACATAGATTAATCAATTTTCCTGTTATAATTTTTCAACACTGAACACTTAAGCTCTTTCTCAACGCTCAACGCTTATCCCTTTCCCGCCTTTCATTAGCTTCATCAATCTGTTTCTGCTGAGCTGCGGTCAAATTCTCGGTATTCTTTTTCAATGCCTGCTGCTGAGCTTTTTTAGCCTTGCTGCGGGCAATGGCTTCGGCAATTAAATCAGCATGACTGCTGGCGGATTTGTTATTCGTTTTGCTTTTCCCGTCTTTGGCTGCAGCGGCTTTTTTCTTATCTTCGGCCTTCTTTCTGGCCAGTTTTTGCTTGCGTAATCGAGCTGCTTCTTCCTTGGCTTTTTTGGCTTTTTCCAGCCGTTCCTGACGAAATTCGTGACGT
>JALSUJ010000103.1 GCA_027071355.1 Gammaproteobacteria bacterium
GGAAACCAACGTAACTCAATAGTTCTTTATTGCTAGTCTGTATCTTTGTCTGTTGTATTTATATACATTTGAAAGATATGGATATCATTTTTTAAATGAAGATAAAGAAACATTAGTTTTAGGGCTAATCTTTAGCCAGGGGTAATTTGTTTTTGATGAAATAACTTTTTTTGTCATTTAAAAGGTGATCATTAAGGAGGTTGTTTCATGCTAAAGCATACTTTGGGCACTACTATTGGTGTACTTGCCCTAATTTCTGCGGGGTGTATGTCTTCAAACACCCAAAGTTCCCCAAACGAGTCGGCAGCATCAACTCTAGATAAATTATTAAAAAATAAACCCAAAAATGACTATAACATAACCATAAACTATGAACTGGGTATGCACTGTACCGGTTTTGATTTTACTTATTGTTGTGTCTTACCACCCTATAATTCTGTCCAGTCACAAGTCATTAAAACAGCAACTGGAAAGAAAAAATATCCAGAACTGCTAGAAGCGGACGAAGATGAACATGATGTCGTAGTCGATGGCAAAAAGCGTATGAAGCTGTCCTACGGCTTTGTTAACAATACCTATTCTGAAGGTTCAAAACTATCTTACTGGACCGTGCCTTATGATGTTAACGGTGATGGTAAATACGGTAAAAATGAAAATGTTGCCAATGCCTACTGGACTCATCTTTATGTTTATAAAGATTTAAAAGGAACCAATCCTACTGGAGGCAGTAAGGACTCTGATAAAAAATTCGTTGGTTTACAGATACCCGTGCCTCTAGATAACGGCCCTGCGGGTGCGGCAGTTCCCAGCCCAATAAGTGGTGGACATCTACATTATACGGGTGAAAAAGGTACCATTGTGTATACCAAGTCACCGGTACTGGATAATGTCCCGATTGTGCTGACCAATCCAGGCATCTGGGATGCACTGGGTCTGCCGCTGACACCATTTAATGATACAACAGTGGCCAAAAGCCCACTGACTCTGGTGGAAAGCGATATTCGTCCATTCCAGGAAAACTGGGTTGCTCTGGTTGATGAAAAATCAGGCAAGCCAGTACTGGACAGCCATAGTGGTGAGCCGGTTCGCTTTGTGGGAACTAACCCGATTGATGTGCCAGCCTGTTCCAAGTGTCATGCGAATAGTGCCGCTAATGGTAAAAAATACAAGTTATACAAACAGGAACGCGCCTTCTGGAAAGGACTGGGTGCTTCCGACTGGATAGCCGATTTAAAAGCCACCTCGGTATCTGTTCTAGAAATTCATGATGATAAAAATGGTACAGATTTCCTGAAAAACTATAAACCTTTTGGACGTGAAGTAAGTAATCGTCTGGGACGTGATCCGGTTCTATGTCAGAAATGTCATGCGGATAATGTTATCGGTGTGCTGCAATCAAAAAATCATAAAGGTAAGGATGGTAAAGAACATCCCATTAAAGCACTGACTGAAGCCTTGCATTTTGTTCATCTAAAAAAAGCCCCATTACCAGATTCTCATGGTCGTACTGGAGCCTGTCAGGCCTGTCATCCATCGCATCGTCAGGATGGTGGACTGGATGGTATCCTGATCACTAATGACGGTAAAAATGCCTTTGCTAAAGGTGATAATCGTGATGCTAAAGGTTGTTTTGCCGGTCGTGATGTCCATACTAACCGGAAAAAAGATAAAGATGGTGTCGAAACACCAGAACATCTAAATGCAATTGGTGAATGGTTACAGAAAAATGTGACCAAAATCGGAAATGATGGTGGAGGTAAAGGGCTGTGGTGTACCAACTGTCATAGTCAGATTAGCCGAGAACTATATCAACGAGACAATCTGACCCATGCCTTTAAACAGGAAGGAACAACACTGCGTAATAAATCTCTAAAAGAGATTGCCAAAGCATTGGGTATGAAAGATATCAAGCAACTTGCAGATACCTACCTGGATCCGAAAATAGTACTTAATAGCAAGGGTGAGGCGGATGTTGCGAAGTCACATGCACTGGATTTCTGGAAGTCCGATCACATGACACCGGATATTGCAGTGATTGCACTTAAAGGCAATGGACCCCTGGTTCACAAAGATGTAGATGGTGATATTAACGTCAGTATATTATCTGCAAATCCTATGGCTAAAATTGATAAGTCTAAATTGCCAAAAGGTGCAACAGGTTCGACAGCTGTACCTTATAGTGCCGCAACTCATGGTAAGGAATACTGGTTAGCCGCAGGTGAACCTCATTGTGCAAACTGTCATGCAGCACCATTTGTTGAAGGTCAGGGCGGTGTGGCATTCCCCATTAATCAGCCAGGTAAATACAGTCTGATGCGTTATTCCAAAGGACATGCGGGTCTGGCCTGTCAGGCTTGTCATCAGTCTATCCACGGTCTATATCCAGTTGATCCGGGTACTGATAGTACAGCATATAAACAGGCCGCTATGTATAATCCAGATGGTTCACACGGTCCTCTGAAATGTGCGTCCTGCCATGAAGTCAACGAAAGTGGTGTTCCATTTCTGGTGAAACCGGATGATGAAGATTACCTGTATAAAGGAAAATCCATTATTCATGATTATGATGCAGCGGTTTCCTGGATACATGAGAGTGCACCAGATCTGGGTGGTAAAATTCCTGAAGAATAATTTATTCAGTAATTTTATTTAAATGTAGACTCATACAGGGGAGCTTTATGCTCCCCTGTATGTATTAAAAGAGAAGAAAATATGATAATGATAATGAATAAATCTATAGTAAAAAATACGGTTTATAAATTAACCTGTTCAATTTTTATTTTTTGCCTATTATCTGTTCAGGCCAATGCAATGGCACAACAGCAAGTCCTGGTAACAGTAGAAGACTTACAAGTAACTGAAACTGATCTGGAAATGGCCTTGCGCAGTTCACCATTTTATACTCAGTTTAATACTATGAATGAAAAACAGCAGGCTTCATTACGTGGTGATATATTAAAACGGCTGGTAATCTCAAGGTTGTTTAGTATAGAAGCAAAAAATTCAGGACTGGAAAATGATTTGGAGTTTAAAAAAGAAGTTAATGATTTTCATAATGGAATGCTTTATCGAGAGTATATGAATCGTTTGAGAAGTCAAATTAAAGTAGCGGATGAAATTCGTAAACAATGGAAGACAGAATATAAGGATAATCATGATGCCTATGATGCGGCAAAATCAACTTATATATCTACTCAATATAGAACCTTATATGAAAAAAAATTAAAATTATTTCGGGACAAATATCATGTAATCGTATTTGATGATCGAGTTTCTAATAAAGCCGATAAAGACACTATTGTTCTTGAAGCGGATGGTGGAATAAAAATTAGTATGGGGGATATTATAGATCCATCAAAAAATAATGATGATTTAACTAAAGATCAAATTCTTGAAAAAATTTATCAAAAAGGTGAATTACTGGTTGTAGCAAAAGCAGCTCAAGATGATGGAATTGATGTAAGTGATAGAGTTGAAATGTATAAAAAAGAACGCTTACCAGGCTTGTTTATTGAAAAAAAACAACAGCAATGGACAAAGGATGAAGAAGTATTAAAAAAATATTATAGAGAGCATCCGGAAATATCATTTATTCCGCAACGCTGGCATTTAGGTATGATTGTGCTGAAAAATAAAGCTGAAGCTAAATATATATTGGAAAGAATAAAAAAAGGTGAGAGCCTGTTTAAATTAGCTGGTGAATACAGTATTGACCCTTATGGTCGTGAACACAATGGTGATATGGGCTGGGTAAGAGAAAAATCTGGAAATCCAGAAATAGAAAATGCTATAAAAGATTTAGAAAATGGTAAACCTGGTAGAATTGTTAAAACCAATAAAGGTTATGTCATTGCTACTATTATTGATCGTCGGCCAGGTGGTAAACGTCGATATGTAAGTATGAAAGATAAGGTGCGTCAGTTTGTTATCAATGAAAAAATGCATGCATACTTACAGAAACTAGAAAAAAAATACAATATTACCTGGAATTTAATAAATACTCTGGATAATAATAAAAGTTGATAAAAGAGAGAAGTAAGAAAAAGATATAAAGGATATGTTATTAAAACTATAAC
>JALSUJ010000104.1 GCA_027071355.1 Gammaproteobacteria bacterium
CACGGCAGCGCATAACTTTAAGCGGTTTGTACTGGATGAGGCGAAGAAGTTTATTAGTTTATGAGGTTCCTTAAAAAAAGAAATAATGGTAAGACAGGCTGATTTCAGAAAAGCTATACCCTTTCTGTTTTTCTCGGCTGGCTGTCAGTTGTAAAGCATGATTCCTAGACAGTACGAGGTTGTGTTTATATTGAAGCCGTTGCCGGAAGCTACCGTTGGAAAACTCCTCTCCACTGATTTCAAAATGAGCCGTGCCGGACGCAAAGTGAAAGAGCGAGCCAGCAGAGAATCCCCAGGCGGGTTCGATATTTTTTTCAAAGCCGGGATTTTTTTCCAGTCGTGCGGTTAGCATGGTATAGGATAAATTATCTTTAAAAAGGTCATATGCCAGTCCCATGCCGGCGGTCACATGGGCTGTAAGGCGTTGTTTCCCATTGGTGAATTGCTGTTCAAACCCAGTGTACACTTTCCAAGAGAGTGCATCAAAAAACTGGTTGCGAGCAGTGAGTGAAAAGATATCGATCAGATCAAATTGCTGTAGTCTAAATGTTTTATCTGCATTATAGCGAAGCTGAAAGTTGCCCATATTAATTTGTGCCCCACGCAGGAAGCCCTTCTCATTATCTTCCAGCTTATGAAAGGCAAAGCGAAAAGACAATTCCGTAAAATTGATGTTATTTTCCTGACCAAAACCAATAAATGCGCGTTTACTGTAGTGACCTTTTTCCGGTGAAGAAGAGGGTATGGAAAGTGGTTTTTTGAGTTCAACGGGAAAGCGGTTCAGGGCTGTTAATAGCTGATGACTGTTTCGGGCTGTTACCATATCACGGCCTTTACCGGTTTTTATATAGCGTAAGTATTTATATGCGGCTTCAATAATCTGTTTTTGCTCATTTTGGGAAAGTGACTGAAAGCTGGGTTTATTGACCAGCTGTGCATTCCTGGACAGAGGCTTAATAAAGTGAATATTGTGCGCTGGAATATCTTCCAGCAAATTTCTTAAAACAGTTGCCTGAGAAGGTCGGTAGTGGATATCTTCTATCATATTGGCGTTTTCAATTGCTCGCACTGTATCAACCGGTATGGCAGTTAAGCCAAAAATATCTGTTAGCTCGACAGAAGGGCGGGCAACTTCCAGTAATTCCAGCAAACGATATGAACAATTTTCATCGAAAAAATAATAATCAAATTCAACATCTTTTAACTCCCATAGGTGTGTCACCATACGGCGGGTTTCTTCCGCTGTGAGATTAAGGGGATATTCCCACATATCACGATTTTCACGGCTGTTATATTCCTTAATCTTTTTAAAATAGGGCGTTACTATAAAATAGCCCGGGTAGCCACCGGAGAGTCCTTTAAAGGCATAAAGAATGGAATTGTCATCTTCACGGATATTGGCGCCAAAATTGACAGCCATGGATAGCCAATCCGATTGCATTTCTCCTTTAGCGGGATCAAGGCGTAGCAGTGTATGACCAAACATGGAAGATGGGCTGTTCAGGTGATAGGCAGGAAAAACCAGTGTTACACGCTGGTCAGGAACAATATTGCGCCACTGATGATATTCTTTGCATGAGGTCTTGGGGAGTTTGCTGATATCAATATTCAGTTTTTGTTTCAACCATGCAAGGCGGGCGACAAATCTACACTGTGGGTGCTTGTCGTTATGCAGATCGGTACGATAGAAGGCACTCAGTGTGGCAAGCAACTCTGCTTTAGGGTCGTACTTGGCATTTTGGCTATTAAAGAAACTTTTGTCATCCACATGGCTTGTATATCCGCTTGCGGATGAGGAATCGGTGGCATAGTGCAACAGGTTCAGCCATTCCCTGTCTTTCCAGAGTTCAAGCCTGGAAGCTGTTTGTTGCAGGATGCTGGATGTTTGGGTGTTATCAGCTTGAGCCGCGCTATAGGAAATTAGAAATATAAAAAAATAAAGCAGAGGCTTTAAGGTGCTTGCTGTTTTCTGGTTAATTTGCATAAAGAACAAAATGCTTGGGTTGGCCAATAGGCGCTAAGAAGGCTCTGCATCGACTATAATGCAGAGCCTGAGGGTAGTTTTGCTTGAACTGATTAGCTGACGTATTTGGACAGACGAGGATCTGCCTTCATGACTTTTTCCAAAGAGTTCATAACCTGATCAGCTGTTACATTTTCACTTGGGAAAATTACCTTGAAGTTCTGGTGCGTAACTTCAGCAAAGGTCTGGCGATCTTCAGGTGCAACGCCCATCATAACGGCAACAGCATTCAAGGCATCGCCCTGTCCCATGGCAACATCTTGGGAGAACTCATCCATGATAGAGCCTATCATAGATTTGCCACCGTAGGTCAATTTGCCATCCAGTGAACAGCCATTGGTGCCTGATGTCATGCCGAAGGTTTTGTTACCTGAGGTTCCATTGGTTGTCGTTGCCAGAAAGTGCACAGGGCCAGAATCACCTTCAAATAACATATTACCCCATCCGCAGCCTGGGCCGCCAGGTGCAACAGCAAATGCGCTGGAAGATGCTGCCATAAGAATTGTACCAGCTATTAGTTTTTTCATAGTTTGCTCTCCGTTTCTATTATTTTGATATGCATTTCAACCTGTGGTTGTATGTGATGATTCCACAAGCTGTGGGCATACAGTATTATTTTTCAGGGAAGGTTGCAATATGATATGTCGTATATAACGGACTGTGATTTAGGCAGGTACCATTAAGGAGTCTCTGAATAATTCATGAACTCACATCTCAAATTTCTTGCATCCAGCGTTGCGAATCGACCCAATAGCTGGCTATTCCGTGCGATTCGTTGCCTTGAATCAGGGGGAATTAAGATACAAACTTGTTTTGTCCAGAATTAATCAGATGATTCCTTAAATTATATATGATGGGGGCTTTTGTGAGGTATGTAGCTAGATTATCCATTGTGTGCCTTTTATTAACTGTTTTGCCAGCGTGCACAAATCTTTTTTTTCAACCTATGAGGAATATGATTGCAGATCCTGTGCAATTGGGTTACGAATACAGAGATGTTGATTTCAAAAGCATTGATGGCTTGAATCTGCATGGCTGGTGGTTTCCTGCCAGACAGGAATCAAAGGCCATCGTTATCTTTCTGCATGGCAATGGTGAAAATATTAGCAGTCATTTTGCGGCAGTCAGCTGGCTAACAGAATATAACTACGATGTATTTATTTTTGATTACAGGGGCTATGGGGCTTCTCAGGGTGAGCCTGATCTGGATTGGGTAGTAACGGATATTTTTCAGGCATTTGATTATGTTGATGGTATGAATGAATGGAAACTTCCTGTTTTTCTGATTGGGCAAAGCCTGGGGGCAAGTATGGGAATCTATACATTGTCAGAAAAACCTCATAATATCAGGGCAGCTATTTTTATTTCCCCATTCAGTGATTATCGGGGCATTGTGCGGCATGTATTATCCCGTTCCTGGTTGACCTGGTTATTACAGTGGCCATTATCATATACGGTGAGTAATCGTTATCGCCCCCTTGATTATGTTAGTCAGTTACCTCCTGTACCAATACTCTATTTATACAGTAAAGAAGACCGAGTTATACCGGCGGAGCAGGTGCTTTCTCTGTATAGGAATACTTCCCCGCCGAAATACATAGAGCAGGTAAAAGGTGGGCACAGTGATATAATGGGGTTGGACTATAATCGCAAAATAGTACTCAGGTATTTGCAGCAATGGTTAAAAAAATCTAACGATCCCCTTTCATTGCATAATCCAGCTGGATTATCTGCCATTGCAGCGCCTGTGGCCCGCTTGTCAGCTCCAGACTAAATACAATATGAATGCCCTCAATATCGGCATATTCAATCAGGTTCTTTTTCAGTTCATTAAAGACATCATCTGCCACATGAATATTACCCGCAAGCCGTTCGTTTTCCAGCTGCATCAGGCCCAGCTGTATCTGGCCATCTTCCGTCTGCCCGTAGGATGGTGTTTGGGTCGCGTGTATAAAACGCAGGCTGATGCGGTTTGCGGCTAATGGTGTGGCTGGCAGCTGCCCCTCAATCAGCAGACTGCGGCCGCTATTATCGGCCTGGTGCTGA
>JALSUJ010000105.1 GCA_027071355.1 Gammaproteobacteria bacterium
GGTTATTTTGGTTTTATTCGTAGTCACCCTATGGGTGAAGTCAAAATATTCTGGAAAGTCTTGTAGATTCAGTGCTATGGACATTCGCAGTAGGTTCAACTGATTTATTTAGGTTTAACTGGCAAAAAAGCATTATCGCCAGAAAGCGTTATGTCCGTGTTGCTCAGAACCAGACTGATCCGAATTGTAAAAAAACGCTGCCTCGTACCTACGAGTATGCGGCCTGTCCGGACTGCGGAACGATTGTGGTGGATAAAGACGGTGATCCCGTCTCTTTTTCTGCGTTTTCAGATAAGGAGCAAAAAAACTGTCATCATTGCAGTTCACCGCGGTGGTCATTGATCCGTAAAAATAACCGCCAGAAATCCCGGCGGGAATTGATGAGTATGGCCATGCAGCAGCTGCCAACGATAGGCCCAAAATCAGCTGAAAAGCTGCTGGCCTGTTTTGGTGAGGATATGCTCAGTAATATGCTGTCCGATAATATCTATGAGTTCGTTAATCTTATGGATGAAAACGGGAACTGGTGTTTTCAGATAACCAGGCTCGGCGTATTGAACGGGCATTAGCCAAACTGGAATTTGGTTTAGGACAAGGCAGTTATCAGCCGACTGAGTTCATTAAACGCTATCTTCCTACTGGCTATTTCTCTAACCTTCTGGTTGATGAGGCACATGAGTATAAAAATCAGGGTTCTGCACAAGGTCAGGCCATGGGGGTTTTAGCCTCTCTGGTTAAAAAAACCATTTTACTGACCGGAACACTGATGGGCGGTTATGCGGATGACATTTTCTATTTACTGTGGCGAGCCATGCCGCAGATCATGATGGAAGATGGTTATTGCTATAACAACCGGAATACCTTAAGCAGCGCAGCCATGAGTTTTATGCGTGAACACGGTGTCCTGAAAGACATCTATAAAGAAACAGAATCCGTTTCACACCGAACCGCCAGGGGTAAATCCATGACGGTACGAACTGTGAAAGCCCCCGGATTTGGCCCCAAAGGGATCGCTCGTTTTGTTCTGCCTTATACGGCTTTTTTAAAGCTCAA
>JALSUJ010000106.1 GCA_027071355.1 Gammaproteobacteria bacterium
GTCATTATCGTAATGGTAAAATAGTTGGTGTACTCAATAATACGCACGCCCCGCATCCGGTAAAAATACTTAAAGATCCGAATCAGGTCTGTGTGCGCTGTCATATTGTTGAAGGAAAACGCTGGGATACTTTTTTTCGGTTTCCACCCTGTGGCACGGTGGCAGAAATCAGGCAGACACAGGCAAACAAAATTTCAGCAAAGGACAGGCAGAATAAATCAGAAACCGGTTTGAAACTGTCTGCAACAAAATCAGTCAGAGAGATTTCTTCACTGCCTGAGATAATGCCTGAAACAAGCCGTAGTGGTGAAGTAGCGGTGTCTGATTATCACTCACTTGGTTGTGTGCAGTGTCATATGCCGGTAGTTGAACGCCCATTGGTGACAGGGGGTAAGATTCGTTCTACTCGTCATCATTACTGGCGTGGCGGGCATGACCCTGAGATGGTAAAAAAAGCCTTGCGTATCCGTTTTTCTGAATACCGGCAGAATGAATCTGATAATAGCCGGCCTGATAATGACAGATCTGAAAATGGCAGAAATAAAAATAAACGGGTTTTTCGCTTGAGTATAACCAATACAGGGGCGGAACATTATCTACCCACAGGTACGCCTGATCGTTATTTACAGGTAAGGTTCCGGCTTCTTGACAAAAAGGGACAGGTACTTGATGAACAACGTGATACCATTAAACGTACGGTTATGTGGCGTCCGTTTATTATGGATTTATGGGATACAAGATTGCGCCGCCGGATACCACGGCACTATGATTTTATTGTTGATAAAAACAAACTTGATAATAATACTGCCGTAAAAATTGAAGCTGTAGTGAGTTATCATTTGCTTGATGAAAAACGTCGACAGCGTATTCATTATAAAAATAAAACAGCAATCAGCTATATAGTCTTTCAACAAGAGATATTATTGTCAGCTGGTGATACAGAAAAATAAAAGAGAATTATGAATATTAAACGTGATTTAATTATTATTGGCGGGGGTGCCGGTGGTCTGGTGGTGGCCAGTGTAGCTGCGCAGCTTGGTTTAAATGTTAC
>JALSUJ010000107.1 GCA_027071355.1 Gammaproteobacteria bacterium
ATCAAAATATTCTGCTGTTTGTCCTGCCATAATATTTAAGACCTTAGAGTTTTCCGGATGCTGTTTGCTTTTTAGATACTGCCGGTTTCCTGGCTGATTTTTTTCTGAGTGCTTTTTTTATGCTTTTTTTGACACTCTTTTTATGAGCAGGTACTTTTTTTACCCGAGTATTAACAGCAGCCGAAGCTTTTTTTAGTGTTGATTTTTTCCTGCTTCCAGTGGCCTTTTTAGCCTGTTTTGAACAGGCCATAATGGCCTCTATCTCAGTGACGGTTTTAGGGGCTGCACTGCTCAGAACTTCATAACCATTGCGGGTAACCCGAACATCATCTTCAATTCGAATACCGATATTCCGCCATTTTTTGGGTATTTTCCGGTTATCTCCGGTATAAATACCCGGCTCAATGGTCAGCACCATACCATTTTCCAGCATGCGCCATTCATTATCAATTTTATAATCCCCCACATCATGCACATCCAGCCCCAGCCAGTGACCGGTACGATGCATATAAAACACCTTATAGGCTTCATCCTTAATCAGTTTATCGACCCGGCCTTTAAGCAGCCCCAGTTTAACCAGTCCCCGGGTGATAACTTTTACCGCAGCCTTATGAGGTGCATTCCAGTGATTTCCGGGATACACCTCTTCAATAGCCGCCGTCTGTGCTGTCAGCACCAGCTCATACAGAGCTTTCTGTTCCGCTGAAAAACAGCCGTTTACTGGAAATGTCCGGGTAATATCAGACGCATAGCCCTGATATTCACCACCGGCATCAATAAGCACCAGATCACCATCTTTTAACGACTCATTATTTTCAGTGTAATGCAAAATACAGCCATTGATACCACCACCTACAATGGACGGATAAGCCAGGGCACGACAGCCCTGTGACAGGGTTTCATGAATAAATTCAGCTTCCAGCTGGTATTCGTACATCTCCGGACGACAGGCCTGCATCATACGTCTATGTGCTGCACAGGAAATAGCGGCCGCTTTTTTCATCATTTTAATTTCACCGGCAGATTTGTACAAACGCATTTCATGCAAAGCATGATCCAGTGCAACAAATTCACCCGGAGCATTGACACCCATGCGGACTTTCTGTTTTAACTGATTGATCCAGCCGGTTAATCGCTGATCAAAATCCGCATGAATACCCATGGTGTAAAACACCCGGTTTTTATTTTCCATCAGACCTGGCAGAATTTCATCAATATCAGAAACAGGGAAAGAGTCATCGGCACCAAACTGCGCAATAACCCCTTCCTGACCATAGCGGCGACCATGCCAGATTTCCTGAGCCTGATCTTTTTCCCGGCAAAAAAGCACATATTCGCCATGTGCCCGTCCCGGAATCAGAACCAGTACTGCTTCGGGTTCCCAGAACCCGGTCAGGTAGAGAAAATCACTATCCGGTCTGAAAGGAAAGGTCACATCACGATTTCGAGTCTGCTCCAGCGAGGTGGGTAAAATGGCAATACTGTCCTTGCCCATATCCTGCATTAAGTGTTTTCTACGGCGTGTAAATTCTTTATTATCAATCATTATTCAGGCTCAATCGGGAAGTTCCAATTATTATATATGGGTTAGTGCAGGATTTGATCAGCAGGAATATCAACCGGAACCCTTAGCGGATTCATCTCTTCATTCACCAGCAGCACCCCGATACGAATAAACTCCTCCAGTTCAATAATGGCTTCTGTGTCGCTGTCATCTCCGGCCAGATCATAATCATCAGCGGTAGCAATCGAGGTCATTGCGGTAACAAATTCTCCCACTTCCTCCGGATAGTCGGAAAATTTTTCTACACCGGCCAGGCTCAGGCCCATAAGAAAGCCCTGTGCCCACTGAGCAATGGCTTCCAGCTGCATGCTGTCATCTTCATCGTCTGCTAACAGCGGGTAAAAATTGAGATTATTATCCGATAGTGCGGCGACTGTTTTAAAAAACAGATCCGTCAGCCATTCACTGGCCTCTGCCGCCAGCAGATCACCCTGTTCTATAGCGTCTGCCGCAGTCGTCGTCAGAGCTATCCATTCCCTGGGTTCAAGGTCAGAACGTCCGCATAATAGCCCGCACAAGGTACCATGAGCTTCAGCAGGACTGGCCTCACTACCTAAAGTGGTCAGATTTTTCTGTACCTGTTTAATATCAATATCAGATTTCATCGCATTTTCTAATTCAATTATGTTCGTTAATACTTACACTAAAGCAGTAAAACTGGAATTATACCTCACTTGAGCAAGATTCCGTTATAGATTATCGTTTTAACCATTGACCAATTACCGAATGAACTCTAATATAGCCTTTAGAAATTATAAGAATTAGAAAAGCAGGTAAATCTACATTATGGTAGAAAATATCAATGTCTCTGATACCGATCTGGAATTGCAACGACTGGATGAAAGTGTCGGTGTTTTATTAGAAACTATTCAACAGCTTAAACAGGAAAATGTGCAATTGCGCTCGCAGCAGGAATTTCTACAGGTTGAACGATCCAGACTTATGGAAAAAACCGAAACTGCCCGCAGTCGGGTTGAGGCTATTATTAATCGTCTCAAGGCTATGGAGAGTAATGGATGAAAGAAGAAACCGTACCAGTTACTGTTAAAATTCTTGAAAAAGATTATCGCATTGCCTGTGCCCCCAACCACAAACAGAGTCTGGAAGATTCCGCCGCGCTGTTAAATGACAAGATGCATGAGATCCGTGCCAGTGGAAAAGTCATTGGCAGTGATCGGATCGCTGTCATGGCTGCTTTAAATCTTGCTCACGACCTGTTACAGCAACAGCAGCATTCCACTCACGACTCCCAGCTACAGACACAGCTACGTCAGTTGAGAGAAAAAATTGATGAGGCGGTTAATGAGAGCCGACAGCTGGAAATTACCTGAGTTTTAATTTTTTATTTATCCTCATCAGACAATAGTGCTATACTTATTACAGTGTGAAAGTTCTACCTGAACTGGT
This sequence comes from Gammaproteobacteria bacterium, assembly GCA_027071355.1. Taxonomy (GTDB): domain Bacteria; phylum Pseudomonadota; class Gammaproteobacteria; order GRL18; family GRL18; genus JANELJ01. Next base: position 2,972 of record JALSUJ010000107.1, read on the forward strand.
TAGTAACTGGGTACTTCTTGAGCCGTAATCTTTTACCCCGGGAATGTGCTCCTGGTAATGTGTGCAAACCTGCCTTTTTGCTGTTTTTTCAGACAACTGAGCAGATAGCCTGATTTATCAGTCCATATCCCCACTTGAACCGATAGGTTCGAGAGCGAAAGCTTACGACCTTTCAGGCGGTTCTTTCACCTTAAATTTTAAACTGATACAGCCTGCTGTTTTCAGTCTGGGAACTTAACAGGGTTTGCCTTGAAAACTGTCTCATCACCTGCAGATTCAAACAGGTCCAGCTCAAGCAAGGTATTACGCCAAACCATCCGTCAGGCACGTCGACACTTACCCCGCATTAAACAGCACCAGCATGCGCAGCTCATCAGCCAGCGTATTATTCATTCCAGCTTTTATCGCCACTGCAGACATATTGCACTGTATTTAAGTGCCGATGGGGAAGTTGACTTAACACCGCTTATTCATAAATTGTACAGTCATAATAAAAAATGCTATCTACCGGTTATTTTATCCAGGCAGAACGGCATAATGGCTTTTGCACCTTATGAAAAAAAAACCTGTTTAAGAAAAAACAGCTTTGGTATTCTGGAACCGGTTTATCAGAAAAAACAGCTAAAAACAGCTCGTCAACTGGATCTGGTGCTCGCCCCTCTGGTGGCTTTTGACCCGCAGGGAAACCGTCTCGGTATGGGCGGTGGTTTTTATGACCGGGCCCTGAGTCATTTAAGAGCCCATGGCCGGCGTACCCGCAAACATCACCCGCTATTCATCGGCATTGCCCATGAATTACAACAGGTCGATAGTCTGCAGGTACAAAGCTGGGATATCCCCCTGCATGCTATTATTACCGAAAGAGGTTTGAGATATTTTTATTAGAAGCTGAAGGATGTAAGTCCAGTGATTAAAACACCCAGCAAAACAACATAGGTCAGTACTACAATGGGATCCTTTCTGAATCCTCTTTTTTTATTAATCAAACGATTACGCTTATTTGTCAAATGATAACTTGTCACGGCTTAAACCCCTGTAATATACTTAGTTTTTATTATTTTTTGTGATACCTTTTTTATAAAAATGATTT
>JALSUJ010000108.1 GCA_027071355.1 Gammaproteobacteria bacterium
ACGGTTTAATAATGCCGGAGTCAGTTTGTCCCTGCAAAAACTGGGTGTTATCAAGAAATACACAGGTATTAATGAATTACAATTAAATGACGGGCAATGGACTGCCAATGGTCAGGTTAAAAGCACAGGTCAGCTTTATAAACAGGCATGGGATTCTTTATATAAAAATCTTTTTGCCAAGTTTATGGTCGGTAATGGCTTAATGGATGAGGTTATTGGTAATGTTCACTATGATGCAGGTACTGATTTAATTAATGTTAATTTTGATGTCTCCAGTGCTGCTGGACTTATTTACCGTTCACTTTTTGATACGGTAAAAAATAATTCAACCGATAATAGAAGTGTTAACACCTCATTATTGACCAGCCTGGTATTACTGGAAATTTCACCAGAGTCCATTGGTGAATTTAAAGCCGGTTTGGATAACTATTTAATAAATTCAGATCTGGATACAGATAGTGTGTTTTTAAAGAGCAACGTTCTGAATCTGTTGCCTGTAAATTATCTTAAACAAGGAACCTCTAGTGATGATATTATTACAGCCTTTTCTGCTAATGATACTATTCTTGAATTAGAAGGTAATGATGTTATCGCCACAGGTAATGGCAATGATCTCCTCATAGGGGGCAAAGGAAATGATACTCTAAACGGAGGCAATAATAATGACAAACTTTATGGGGGTACGGGTGATGATGTCCTCAATGGAGGCAGTCATGATGATTACCTTGACGGCGGAGCGGGCAATGATCAACTGGATGACGGTTACAGCAATGACTGGATTGTTTTTGCAAAGACGATTAATAGAGTTTTATCTTACGCCCATATTAGGGTATAAACAGAAAGGTGCCAGGGAGCGTTAGCTGTTTTTAGCCTGAACAATATCACATATAAGGAATGAATATGTATAATAAAGAATACGCCAAATTACTTGAAAAAGTACTAGTAATGGGCATGATTTATGGGTTTATAATGGGCGGAATAATTGATACGTTTAATATCGATCTATCCCATACTGATTTTGTCAAACAATTAGAAGGAATTTTTCC
>JALSUJ010000109.1 GCA_027071355.1 Gammaproteobacteria bacterium
CCGCAACTATTTCTTTTTTGACTGACATTCTATCTCCTTCAATTTTTATTTTTTTGTTCATAAGGTAATTAAAAATATTGTAACTAAAATACTATGATTAAGCTGTTAAAAGCTCAGGGAAAATCGCACTACTGAAATCCTCAGCATAATCATCCCAGCCATTGTCCTCGAGCTTGTCCTCATCAAACTTCCCATCAGTAAAACCATGAGATTCATAAAAAATACACTCGTCTTGAATGTTTATGTAATACGAATATACTAATTTATGAGAATCGTCATAAAAATTAACAGATATTGAGGCATCATCATTTAGTTTAATATCCCAATCCCTAACCTCATCCATGTCTACTGATGGGGAGCAGCCGATTTTCGGCAAAAGTTTCCCCTTGTAAAAGTAAGATATTGGAATGTCTATTCTTCCGCCTCTTGGATCCTGTTCTATGGCAACACGCATCAGGATGTTGCATTTTTCAGGGATAGGGCTATCGTCGCTATATCGGAAGGTAGGCATGTTTACAATATTGAACATGGCAACAGTACTGGTTTCAGTAGTGTTGCTTCCTTTGTACACCAAACTATCCAAAGAGATACTCATCCCCTTATCCAGCTTTCCCTCGTGATAAGGATTGTTTTTTGGGATTTGAAACACCTTACTCATCCCCATCATATAATCAACCCCGCACACGGTAAATATGTCCCCTACCATGGAGCTTCTTTGCTCTGAGTCTGTAAGTAGCTCAAGTTGAGGGTGTTGATTGCTTGTCCAATTCCCTGAAATGTTAGTGCAGAGCATACTTGCTTGTGAGATAGCGTGTTCTATGCTGTTGGCATGCTCAATAAAAACGGTAGCGACGTGCGATGTCATTGATTTTTCCGAAAACTCCTCCCCGAAAAGATACTTCCATAGATTGACTTTTATTTTATCTGAGTGGGCTGAAACGTCTAAAAAATGTACTTTTACTTCTAACATGTGAATCCTTTAATTTTATGTGTTGGTTTGTGTATTGGCTTAAAAAAGCGAGAGCTGGCGAGGTTGCACATCCAAGAGGTCAAGACCACATTGAGAAGCAAAATTAATCCAATATTCTTCAATCATCTCGCGAGTCGCATGTTCGACACTAGGAGAAAATTTTGATTTATAACCGGTTTCACTTATCTGTTCCAGCCCTGTTGAGGTGGCATGAAATTCGAGAAGATCCTGCCCCGTAAAATATTGTGAGGTATAAATGATCATAAAAGAGAGTGAACCAAACTCAAACGAAAGAAGTTTTGTACTGCTTCCGTTTTTGTGTTTTTCAGTAATTGAATCAGGGGAAAACACCCCCTTGTTGAGGTTGCTATTTTTCATAGGACAAGGCTTTAAAATCTGGGTGATCGCCGATAATTCTATCCCAATCGTCGAACCAATAAAAAATATGGTCGTCATTGGATCCTTCAGGGTAAACACCTACGGCACAGGTAACAGTTTCTTGTTCACCGGTAGCTTCATTGTTTTTATCTTCACTCTTTTTCCATCTGATTTCAACTTCAATCTCTTCAATATTCTTAGGCATAATGCCTCCTTACTTGATATAATATATTATACCATATATAACAAAAGAAGGAGCTTATAATTACTGAAAAGAGAATGGTTTTTGGGTAAGAAAAAAGGAGCTTTCTCAAGGAAAACCCCAAAATAGAGAGAAGTTAATAAACAAAAGGAAGGACTGCTTGTCGTAGTGGGACATGTAAGCTTTTTGAGGCTAAAGCAATGTGTTTTTTTATGGATTTAACGATAGAGCTATGGCTAAGGTATTCCACACCCTGTCCAAGAATTTCCGATCCAATGGTTTTGCTAACTGCTTCCAAAGAGAAAGAACTAGGAAGACCCATGATATGTCTTTCCATCTTTTCTCCCGGAAAGAGAAACTTGCCTTCATGCCTAATGACAAGACTGTCTTTTGCTTGTCTGCTTTGACTTTTTAATAAAGTAGGGTAGGCAGAGCTGTTCTTGTCCACAATTCTCAATCTTCCACATGCTGCACCGTCTTGGATAGACTTACAGTGAGAAACCTCCCTGCAATCGTCCAAAAATGGGGCAACATGCTCTTTCCAGAAGGATTGGCTACCCAACTCCTTCTCTGGAAAAGAAAAGGGGACATCATCGAACGTCGTAGCAAAAACATACGCCCTTTTTCTTTTTGAGGATCCTCCGTGTTCAGAAGCGTCAATAATTGCTTCATGGACATCATATCCCCATCGCAGCAATTTCTGACGAAAGAGAGAGTGATAATCCGTTTTAAGATAATTTGGAACATTTTCCAAAAGAATAAAGTTAAATTTCCCTGCTTCAATAATACGAAGGGCATCGTAAACCATATCATTGACATTGTCCAGTTCACACTGTTTGGCAATAGTTCCCGGAGCCTTACAATTCGAGAAATCGTCGCATTGCGTGGATATGCTGAATAGCGAAGTATTGTTCTTTGTTGTCAAGTCGGAAATTAACTGGGTATCTATCTCAAAAATGTCCTCGTTTAGAATGGCGCCAAAGCGATTGTTGGCGGCGGCACACATCGCCCCTGTTTCAGAAAAATCAGAAAGTTTCTTGTTTTTGAGGTCCCTCTTTTCAATCGGTCGATATTCGAGCAGCGCATCCAATCTAAAACCCTTGTTCGCAAGAGAATAAGCATCCATCCCACTGCTACAGGCAACAAATGCAGAGAGAAGATCTTCAGGTGAAGACTTTTTTGCACGAGCAATTCTTTCTGCTTTTTTATCGGTCAAAGGCACGATAGTAACTCTACCTTTTGTGAAGGTGATATGGACACGAGTACACGTATCTCCAAGAGCTTCCGATAACTTACTTTGGCTACGGATATCAAGTAGCGTTTCTATCGGGTTGTTCCTTCTGTGCTTATATGTTCTTTTGTACACCTTCTTGCCGGAAGTGGCATTCGCGTCTTTTAAAATGACCTCGATACCTTTTCCTTCTCCGAGCACTCTTTCTTCTACAAGAGCACCCGCTTCAAAGCCAAAAATCGGCAAAAAATTGGTGGATACTACTATTTTCTTTTTTCCACCGGCAAACTCTTGAACCTTTAGCTGTTTCGTACACATATCAGGTATGTGAAACGAAAGCTCTTTCTCTCCCGGCTTACTCATGGAGGTCAGCCTTTGTCATGCTTTGAACGTATTTGTACACATTCATTGTTCCGTATGATTTTGTACGGGTCTGTGTAATAACAACAGTTACTCCGCCGTTTACAGAGAATCCCTCTTTCTCTTTTTCTGACACCTTTGCTGCCAAGGCAGTAGGGCAGAACTCTTCTAAAATAATATACATCGTTTCTCCTTTAATATATTATATTATACCATAAAATAGTTGAGTCACTACTTAGTCTAAAGAAGAAAACAAAAAAATGTAGCTTTTAGAGGTACGCTTTATTTTTTGATAGAAGAGTTTGAAGCATATCCAGAACAAGACTAACATCCGTGGCATTCACAAGCAAAGCACCCTCGCTTATGCTCACTATTTCAATACTGTAAGCATCAATAGTTTCCTTCGGGAAATGATGTGTTGGAGAAATTGGTTCAGAAGCTTCATTGAAATTTAAAAGGAAGCTGTTATCCGTGGAGGGTTCAGAAAAAAGACTGTTTCGATCCTTTCCAATAGCCTTGCAGGAAAACTCATGGCAAACCTTGAATCGGTTATCGTAGATTCGGCAACCTTTTTCCTTTGAAAGAAAAGGGCAAAAGCCCTTAGCATTCTTAACTATACTGCAAGAATATTTGCCGTCAGCCATTTTTACTGCGATAACCCGAACGCCATACTCTTTGGCTAAAGCAAGCTCCGGCTCATCGTGTATCATAGGGGGAACGGTGCAACAAATAGAACTGCAGTGATGGCAATCGAACGGATCTGGGGAGTTAGACACACTCTTCCTCCCCTTCTAAAACAGAACTTTCAATAAGTTTTTTGCAGTTTGGACAAGCAACAGCTATTGGTCCAACATCCAAAAGGTACGACACGTCAAGACCGACGTGCATTCCACACTCGCA
>JALSUJ010000110.1 GCA_027071355.1 Gammaproteobacteria bacterium
CCATGCACACTGAGCTCAGCTCTTTCATCGGCGTCATAAGCCCATGTAACATAGCGTATTCCAGATTCATCAGTAATACCTGTTAATAACTGGGGATTATTCGTGTTTTCATAATGATATTGACGCTGTTTACCATCTGGAAAATCAATGGCTGCCAGTGTTTGATAGGTAGAATCATAATTAAAGGCCCAGACCCTGCCCGTATGGTCTGTAATGCTGCTTATTCGATTATATTGATCGTTATCACCGTAGCTTTCATAAGCAAAAGTCAGGCTTTCACCTGTCTGATTCATTATTTGATATATCCGATCAGTGCCGGGTATATAGCTAATTGTTTGCACATATTCCTGTGCATTCGTGATGGATAATAAATATCCATCACTATCATATTCCTCGACTGTATCATCCACTGTATGCAAACGATAACTGATTACCCCATTGTCTGTTATTTTTTCAACCGTCTCACCACTACCCTGGATATTAGAAAAATCACCAAAATTCTCAAAAACTATAGCCCCATTTGATTCCCGTATAAATCGCAAATAAGTGTCAATATTGGCTGAACCCGTATTAGATGAGCCTGCTGGCTTACCCGAAATAAGGTCGTAAACATTCAATACCATTTTGACACTGCCACCCACTTTATCCAGAATATAACACTGCCCGATCCCAGCAATAGTCGATACAGGTGTCAAATGGTATTCTGCAACTGAAGATTCTATCCAGCTGTAGTTATAGTTCCTTTTATATTGCTTCCATCCAGTCGTACATGCCTCTTCTTTGGTTAAATAAACTTTACTGGTATTTTCTGGAGCTGTATTTAACTTGCCATAGGCACTGACAGTTCCTCCCAGCATAGAAGGCTGTTCGGCTTGAGCAACAGGGTTAAGGCCATTAGCTGAGCCAACATTATTTAAATCAAAGCGCTTGCCTGTGGGGACATCTGAAAAGGTCAGGCGCCTGTTATAGGTGTGCGTCCATTTATTCAGACTGGCACTGTTATAAAACAAATCCAGAGCCAGGGGTTGCACTCCATTGATA
>JALSUJ010000111.1 GCA_027071355.1 Gammaproteobacteria bacterium
CAATCTGCACCCAGCCAGAGATGTGGTTGAATTAACGCCCAGATGCTGGAAAGATAAGTTTGAGGCTGTTCCTCTTTTATCAGATCTGGCTAGGTTGGGGAAATAGAATCGTTGATTGATCGCTTACTCTGGGAAATCTGTCTTTGGCGTTTTCAGCCAAAGACAGATTTTTCCATGAGCAACTTCTTGTTGTGTGTTGGTTCAGTGAGCATGAATTACTTGTTCTAGTGTATCAGAAACCCATTGGTTTAAACTTTTACCAGAGTGAACCGCAGCCTCGGCTATTTCACCATGAAGCGAAGAATTAACTCTGATTACAAATTTACCAGAAAAAGGTTTGTTTGGTTCTCTTCCTGCTTTTTCACAACTCTCCAGGTAAAAATCCACAGCTTCTTGAAAAGCTTCTTTTAATTCAGTGACTGACTCGCCATGAAAACCAACGGTATCACGGATACCAATAATATTGCCAAATAAAATATTATCATCTGGATCAAATTCAATTTTGGCTGTATAGCCTTTGTAATTAAGTGTATTCATGGTTCTACCCCAGCTCTGATTAAGAAATCCTTGGCATTTCTTACTTGATACCGCTTTGCCTCTTTTTCTGGATGTGGTCTATGAAAATCACCTTTTTCCTCATTGAGGATAAAAGCAACTCGAGATCCATCACCCTCAATTATTTGTGCTTCTAAAGCCACAAACAAAGCTTCTATTTTGCGCCACTCAAGACTTCCCGGAGTTGGATGAGAAAAAATGGCTTCCAAGGTTTTTCTATGCTTGTTATTCACGCTCTTATAATACTAAATTATAGTATCATCTTCAAGAAAAACAAGTTTGTGGAATAAGAGTATGAAAAGTATGGGATTAGTCATACAACGAGGGTGTAGAAAAACTCTTTTCACACCGCAAAAACATCTGGCTTTATACTGAGCCTACTGACATGAGGAAATCTTACACCGGTTTATCGGCATTGGTCAGACAAAAACTCAAAGAAAATCCGCTCAGTGGCAACTACTTTGTGTTTATCAACCGTAAAAAAA
>JALSUJ010000112.1 GCA_027071355.1 Gammaproteobacteria bacterium
TTCTTTATCTCAGCCCTGTACCCGCACAGGGCTTTATTATGCGTCAAATCTGGACAAATTCCATATATCCGGTATCTTGCTATCTTCTGTAACAGATAGCGAATAAGTATGTCTGCCGCGATTGATCCAATAACGGAAACTAAAGTCTCTCAGCTGGCCTCTCAGGTAGCAGATGAGGCTCGCCGGCGTTTTGGTGATGGAATATCTGTGTACTGGTTCGGGTCCTGGATAAATGGCAATGCGAATCAGCGTTCTGATCTGGATATTGCCATTGATCTGCCCAACGGCATTCTGCCTTCCGCTTTTATTGATTTTATTGACTGGATTGAATCACTGCCGACCCTGTATCAGTTTGATATTATCAATATGTCTGAAATTAGTGATGACTTTAAAAAGAAGATTATTTCAACGGGGCGATTGATATGAGTGCTCATGTTTTATCCAGTTTTGAAATAGCATTGGTTCGCTTGCTGGAAGCACTTGAAGCCGAGGAGACGCCATTGAATCGTGATGCTGCCATTCAGCGTTTTGAGTTTAGCTATGATCTGATGTGGAAGTCTTTAAAGCATAAATTAAAAGATATGGGTATTGCATGTATGTCGCCAAAATCCTGTATGAAAGAAGCTTTTAAACAGGGCTGGATACAGGATGAAGCGCTTTGGCTGGCTATGTTGCATGATCGTAATTTAACCACTCATACTTACGATGAAGCACTGGCCCGGAAAGTTTATCGTAATCTGAGTACATATTATCAGGCAATGAGTGAAATACTGGAGAGCATAAAAGAATGAAAATTAGTGGTAGGCGGTGCCTGCTATATTGGATCCCGCTTAGCTCCACCAATTTTCAAAAATCAGGCTTTGCCTGATTTTTGCGTTTTACCGGGTGATAATGGATGGTTGCTGCCCTGTTTGCGTCTTATTTTCATTCTGGATAACGTCTGCGCAGTTTCGCACAGGTCTTCCAGAGCCTGTAGCCGCTCTCTTATGGTCAGTTTGAGTGATTGCCTGATTATGGCTCGACGGCTGGCTATCCATGTG
>JALSUJ010000113.1 GCA_027071355.1 Gammaproteobacteria bacterium
GATCATGGAATAGCCGATTATACAGATGAGGTTCCCGATGAACAGCCAGCCGAATGAGGCGGAAATCCTGTTTCCTGATCGACAAATAAACATTAATGGAAAAATAATCACAGTCAATGAGTTCACGTTTTTGCAGGGGATGCAGTTAAATCACACTGCCCAGCCACTGATTGCGGCCATTGGTAAAACATTAGCAGAAAGTTCTGAGCCAGGATTTTCGGCATTGTCTGAGATTTTTGCCACTTACAGTGATGCGCTTCTTGAGCTGGTGGCTGCCAGCACAGGTATGACTGCTGACGATATTGCAAGCTTAAGCGATACAGATGGTCAAATGCTGTTAATGACATTCTGGAGTGTTAATAAAAGTTTTTTTATCAATCGGCTGATGCTGGTAAAGCAGGAACAGGCTCTGAGCTCATCAGTATCGCCGAAACAATCGACACATTAATCGCTGGTGGTCATGGTATGGCTGATATCCGCACTTATACTGCCCGGCAAATCAATCTGTTTTATAAGCAGATACTGAAGCGGAAGTCATTGGAAAGGGCAGACAGGATTGATGATGTGAGCCTGGCTTTTACAGGTAAATTAAACCAGTCTGCACAGGCGGTGAGAAAACAGTATGAGTAATGATCGTGAGTTTTTAATAAGGGTTAAGGCAGATATAAAAGATGCCACAGATGACCTGAAAAAGATGGCGGGTGAAATAAAATCATCTGCAAAAAACTCAAAATCAGCCAGTGCGAACATTGATAAAATGGGCCGCTCAATCGGCTTTTTGCGTAATGCGGCCGCTGCATACTTTTCTGTTCAAGGTGCCCGCAAATTATTACGTGAAGCTGATGCCTATAATGTTCTTCAGCAGCGCATAAAAACAGCAACAAAGAATACGGGTGATTACGCTGATGTATCTCGGCGTTTATACGATATTTCACAACAAAACGGGACTGCACTCGGCACATCCGTATCATTGTTTCAGAGCCTTGCACGCTCAGCGCCGGAATTAAAGGCCACAAATGATGAGATGCTAACGCTAACAG
>JALSUJ010000114.1 GCA_027071355.1 Gammaproteobacteria bacterium
TAAGTGATCATGTCCACTTTGGATGAGTCCATTAACATTTAAATATTGAGCCGAAATAAATACCGCGCCACCAGCGACAATTCCAGCAGAATTTGTGACAGGCAGCGTATTGCCCGGATTATGAAAGCCGGGTTGATAATTTTGAAAGAAACCACCACCTGGGGCCGCTAAAGTGACTGTACCCGCATTAATATAACCGTTTTGATGAATGGATCCTGAACTGTTACTAATATCCACCTTACCCGTTGGGTTATAAATAGTACCATTCAAAAATAAATCGGGCGGGGCGATAGTTGAGCTGGATGGCGTATAGGTATTTTTAATACTCACCAAGGGCATGACAGACGCGCCACCAGGGGTTAAATGCCCATTGACAAATATTTTACCGCCGCCCTGTTTTACCGTGACATTATTCACTTTTAAAAAGGCATCGGTTGTATTATTTACGCTAATACCCTTTGCATTTTCTGCCCGTAAAGTTGCCGATTTTTTATTGATGGTACTGGCATTTAAAGAAACATTGCCCCCTTGCACCAGTAAATCATTCAGCGTAATCAAAGAAACCGTATGATTTTTATCCTTCAGCTGATTCAGTTCATACTGAACCTGTTGTTTTTCACTCTTTAACTGAGCAATTTTATCTGCATTTAATCCTGAGGCATTTAAATTGCTACTCACAGTATTTTGATGGTCAATTTCTTTTTGGATGCCAGTCAAACGATTATTTAAATAGTCATAATAATTCCAGGTGGTGGTTTGATACCCCGCTAACTTTGAAGAACCTGAAGTGGTTACAACCTGCCCATTTTGTTTTTGCAGGGTTAACTTTAAATCACCCGCCATGCCGGCTTTAACCGTTCCAGTCAGATTTAAAGTACTTGAAGAAGCCTCATATGCCTTCCCGCCTTTAAATTCTAATGAGACCGGGGTAATCACTTTTTTATGGGCAATCCAGTTAATCAAGCCGATAAAAAAGTTAACAATTTTTTCGGTCACTTTTTGATAAGAATTTTGACCCCGTGCCGAAGCCGAAGCACTAT
>JALSUJ010000115.1 GCA_027071355.1 Gammaproteobacteria bacterium
CCCTAAAATACTATCATAAATACGTGTAATCGACATATTTTCCACTAAAGAAAATTGATACACAAGGCTTAAACACATATTTTTCCAACTCTGTTTCAAAAATATGTCATAGGTTTAACAAAATCATTAAAATACACTAAAAAAATAAAGCTATATTAATAGCCCAAAGGCTGGAGTATAATCAGATTTTTAAAAATAAAATATCAATTACCTATAATCACTTATGAAAAAACCTGAATTACTTTTGCCTGCTGGCACGATTAAAAATATGCGTTATGCCTATAATTATGGCGCCGACGCGGTCTATGCTGGGCAACCACGCTATAGCTTACGTGCACGTAATAATGATTTTACTCAGGAAAATATTGCTCTAGGGATTAATGAAGCACATCAGCAAGGCAAGAAATTTTTTCTCGCTTCCAATGTCATTCCTCATAATTCCAAGATAAAAACTTATATGGAAGATATAGATCCTATCATAGCATTACAACCTGATGCATTGATTATGGCTGATCCTGGATTGATAATGATGGTCAAAGAACGCTGGCCGGATACAACCATTCACTTATCTGTTCAAGCCAATACAGTCAACTATGCTACCGTTAAGTTTTGGCAAGCAACAGGGATTTCACGGGTTATTTTATCGCGTGAGTTATCATTAAATGAAATCGAAGAAATTCGCCAGCAATGCCCTGATATTGAATTAGAAGTTTTTGTACATGGCGCTTTATGTATTGCCTATTCTGGCCGTTGTTTACTCTCTGGCTATTTTAACCATCGAGATCCCAACCAAGGCACTTGTACTAATGCTTGTCGCTGGGAATACAAGGTTCATGATGCCAATGAAAACATCACTGGTGATGTAGAGCTTGCCCCACCTCCAGAAAAAATTGATTTTGATCCCTTTAATGCCATGAACAGTCCCGAAGCTTTCCCCGATGAACAAGCGAGGGTACGCCACCCCGATGCGGATAAAGTCTATCTTATTGAAGAAGCTGAGCGTCCTGGAGAATATATGCCTATCATTGAAGATGAAAATGGCACCTATATTATGAACTCTAGAGATCTACGTGCTTTGGAACATGTTGAACGCCTAATGAATATTGGCATTGATTCTTTGAAAATTGAAGGCCGAACCAAGTCTCATTATTATGCAGCTCGTACCGCGCAAGTCTATCGCCAAGCCATTGATGCCATTGCCCGAGGCGAGCAATTTTCCATGGAATTGTATGCTGATTTAAACAGTTTAGCCAACCGTGGCTATACCGATGGTTTTTATCAACGTCATCATACTCATGAATACCAAAACTATATGGACAATCATTCTCGTAGCAAAAGCCAGCAATTTGTCGGTGAAGTCATCGATTATAATGCCCGTAATCAAATCGCTACTATTGATGTGAAAAATCGTTTTTCCGTCGGCGATACTTTAGAATTGATTTTACCTGAAGGCAACCAAAGCTTTACCCTTGAATCGATTACTAATCCTCATGGAGAAGCGATGGATGTTGCCCCTGGTAGTGGCCATATTGTCACCATACCCTTGCCTTATCCAGCTGACAATTTCAGTTTATTAGCACGTAATTTTTGAATATTAACCCAACGCTTATTTGGAGACACACTTGACTGCTTCTACTGTTTTTCCCTTTACCCGCAAGCGCCGTATGCGCCACGATCCATTTTCACGTCGTTTAATGCGCGAATCTCATTTAAGCGTTGATGATTTAATTTATCCCATGTTTGTGCTCGAGGGCAAAAATCAACGTGAGGCCATCTCATCCATGCCTGGAATTGAACGTGTCAGTATCGATCAACTCTTAATTGAAGCAGAGCAATTGGTTGACTTAGGCATACCAGCCGTGGCGCTTTTCCCCGTTACACCACAAAGTGCCAAAAGTGATGACGCCAAAGAAGCTTATAATCCTGATGGGCTTGCCCAACGTGCAGTACGCGCTTTAAAAGAAGCTCATCCTGATCTGGGAGTGATCACTGACGTTGCTCTTGATCCGTTTACTTCCCATGGTCAAGATGGTTTAATCGATGATTCTGGTTATGTACTCAATGATGAAACCATTGAAGTTTTGATCAAGCAAGCTCTATCTCATGCTCAAGCTGGCGCCGATGTGGTTGCTCCTTCTGACATGATGGATGGTCGCATTGGTGATATTCGCAATGCTTTAGAAGAAAATAATTACATTCATACCCGCATCCTAGCCTACTCAGCCAAATATGCTTCCAGTTTTTATGGCCCATTTCGTGATGCGGTAGGTTCCGCCAGCAATCTAGGCAAGGCTGATAAAAGTACCTATCAAATGGATCCAGGTAATAGTGATGAAGCCTTACACGAAGTTGCGATGGATATCGAAGAAGGCGCTGATATGGTTATGGTCAAACCTGGCATGCCCTATCTTGATATTGTTCGCCGTGTTAAACAAGAATTTGGTGTACCTACTTATGCTTATCAGGTCAGTGGTGAGTATGCCATGCTCATGGCTGCCATAGAAAATGGTTGGTTGGATGAGCGCAAAGTCATATTAGAATCGTTATTATGCTTTAAACGTGCAGGTGCCGATGGTATTCTCACTTATTTTGCCAAACAAGTCGCTATTTGGTTAAAAGAATAATATTTTAACCGCTTAAAACATTTGAAACATATTATTCAGTTGAACAATTAGAGCCTATATTATGCGCATTTTATTTTATCTTATTTACATTCCTATATTCCTAGCATTGGCTATTGGAGCCATGTTTTTTGGGGGTGTTTCCGGTGTAGCAGGTACTCTTTATCTCATGGTTGAACCCGGTGATATGCAAACCAATATCACCCAAGCACTATCGGTACTCACTCTTGTTTGGTTATTAATATTGCTCCTACGTCAACAAAACATAAAAGTCATGAAGCGCAATAAACGCCTAAAACTTGAAGCTGAAGAAAAAAACCAAGTAGATAATTCTGACCAAGATTGATATCTCTCTCTAACAGATATAAGGACAATAATACCCATGAGTAGCCTATTTGATTTTGATCGTATTGATCGCTATGCCGTTATGGGCAATCCCATTAGCCATAGTAAATCGCCACAAATTCACCAAGCATTTGCTGAACAAACCCAACAAAAGCTTGAATATACCGCAGTTCATGTCGATGTCGGTGGCTTTGCTCAGGCCGTTAGTCATTTTCAAGGCCATAAAGGATGTGGTTTAAATGTTACAGTACCGTTTAAATTAGACGCTTGGAAACTGGCAGACAGTCTTTCTCAACGTGCGCAACAAGCAGGAGCTGTCAATACTCTAGTATTAGATGAACAAGGTAATATTCATGGCGACAATACCGATGGCATCGGCTTGGTCAACGATATAATCAATCATCTAGGGTGGCAAATCAGTGGTAAAGACATTCTTATACTCGGTGCTGGTGGTGCTTCACGAGGTGTTATAGGTCCCATACTAGAACAAAAACCCAATAGTCTAACCATTGCAAATAGAACAGCAAGCAAGGCGACCGAACTGGCCGATTTATTTAGCCAAATGGATACTTTATCAGTCAAAAATATTCAAGGTGGTAGCTATGATGCGCTCTCTGGACAGCAATTTGACATCATTATCAATGCTACAGCAGCCAGCTTACAAGGCGAAGTCCCACCCTTGCCTGATGATCTACTCAAAGCCCAAGCCTGTTGTTATGATATGATGTATGCCGATAAAGATACCGCTTTTATGATCTGGGCCAAACAGCATCAAGCTGAAAATATCAGTGATGGCCTAGGAATGCTTGTTGGCCAAGCAGCCGAATCTTTTCTACTATGGCGAGGCGTTCGCCCTGAAGTTAAAAGCGTTATTCAATCATTACGATCGGCGATGAAAAGCTCTAATTAAATCACACACAAAAACTAGTAAAATTTTTACTTTCAGCTAATCTATAGTTGTATACTTAATTTTTTCAGTCCTCAGGTATGATTATGAGTCATTATTTTATAAAAAAATCAATAATTATAGTCATAGCATCGCTATTTCCTCTATCCACTAT
>JALSUJ010000116.1 GCA_027071355.1 Gammaproteobacteria bacterium
GCCCTGAAGGCTGAGTAATTTACGCGTCAGATCATTTCTCCAGTTGTGTTTGACACCATTGGCATCGCTGATTTCCGGCTCACCAAAGGCCGTCATGCTTTTTGCAAAAGCATTATAATAATAAAATAAGCCCTGATTATTTTTTGCGGTCGATTTAATGGCCCGCTGATGCAGTTCATCCAGACGTAAAGGTGTTGTCAAAAATCTAAAGTCATAGCCATGTCCCCTGATATACAGCTTATTTGCCAGATCACATGGCGGCTCATTTAAACCGATTTCACGGATATAATGTCGATTATTTCTATCTCGGGTAATAACAATAGGAATTGTTTGAATATTTTCATTAACAAAGGCTTCATAAAAAATGGTACTGACATAGTCAACCTTGTCCTTAATACATAATTCCAGTTTAGCCTTATTACGGTGCACCAGACGAGTAAAAAAACGATTGATTTCAGGATGACAGGCAGCATTATTACGAATAACCCCAAGAAACAAACCATCATTGGTACGACGTAAAAGCATGACTTTATGAGGAATATGTTTTAATTGGGTGGAAATTCCCTTGATTAATAAACTGGAAAAGGTAATGTCAATGTCACTCCCCTGCTCAATATCAGTGAGCTGTTTAATGACCAGCCCCAGTCCGGAACGGGAGAAATCAATGGTTTTGCCTGCATAGACCTGATTTTTATAACGTATAGAAACATCCATCTCATAATGATAGCGGGGGTCATAACGATTATGGCCAATACCAAAATGAATAATTTCCGGTTGATTAAATTCACTCTCATCGAATGTTTCAAGTAATTGTGCATCCGCCATTCTAACCCAGGTGTTTGCTCGAAAGACCTTAATATCAACAGGGCTCCCTGATTTAAAATGAAGTGGCAGGGAGAAAAAAGATTGCCTGGAATAAATCAGAGTAATATCAGTAAAAATGACCTGAGCAATAGATTCCTGGGCCCGTTGATCAATAATACTTGAGGCATGAGCATCAATTTTCTGAATTTTGCTTAACATGGAGGTGATTTTTTCAGCGGCAGGTTTTTTATTCAAATTAGTTGAAGCTTTGAATATTCGTCCCTTACAGCCCATTACTTTTGCCAGAATATGAGCGATATCATCTTTATTGCTTATTTCAAAATCAAAAATGGTATTTAGAGTATCGTTTTCATAATAACTGAATAAAATAGCAGACTGGTTATTACGGGCCAGTTCAGCAAACTTTTCTATCCGGGTTGTCAGGCAGAAAAAACGAAAATCAGGGAAGCTATGATGATTTGAAAAGTATTCAAAGAAATCGTTATTACATTCGGTTTTAACAATAGTATCAACATGAAACCCCCTGTTCTTATTCCAGCGAATAAAAATCGGTACATGTTGCATATTTATGGTATACAGATTTTCATAATACTGTGCTTTAGAAGCAAAAATACGATCTGTGGCATCAATTTTATAGCGTAAGCGGTTACTGGCAATAAAACGTTCAAAAAAATCCCGGGTAGCAGGTGACAGATTTTTTTGAACCAGACTGATATAAGTTTTTTCTCCGCTATGCTGAACGTCTCTGATTAAATAATCTATATTTTCAAACTGGGTAAATTCATCTACACCACCGAGTATGCTGTTTTGTTTATCACGGAATTTATCAAAACTAAGCTGGACTGTTTTACCTTCCAGAATAAAGGTTCTGGGCATATAAACCTGCAGGCCATTAGCCGACAGATTTCTGCTTCTAACTTCATAACTGTGGCCTTCATAGTGCATGCTGATCTGGGTAACATAAAGCAGTCTGGGCTCATTACGACGAACGAAATAGCCCAGCGGAAAAATAGACGGGAGATAGCTGCCTGACGTTTCAGGAAAGTACTTGCGGATCTGTTTAAGATCGTATTTTGAGGAATGTTCCAAAATTTATTTGTTGTCGGGTCAATTAAATAGTTACATATTATTTTTATAAATAAATATAGCTGAAATGCGCTACTTGTCTACCTGATCATCGTTTTCCAGTGGTTTTCTTTCAGCCACCAGAATTTCGTAATGACGGTAATATAGTACATTAGCCATACTTTGAAACAGCAGAATAACCAGTAACAGAATTAAAGGATGAAGAACCTGTAAAAAACCTAGTATCAACAGCAGCACAATAAAAATAACCACCAGTATCAGAATATCATTAAATATGGTCAGTGAATAACCTTTTGTGTACTGGTAACTGTTAATCATGGCATTTAATGGGGACTGACGATCAATCATCACCAGATAGGGAACCAGAAACAGTCGGGTAAACAACCAGATACCAGGTAACACAAAAAGCATTAAACCGGCAAAAATGACCAGTGATGTCATTACATTCGCCATAAACATAAACGGCCAGCGTAATATTCCCAGCCATAAGCAATTAAAGATGGTTTTACCCTGCCCAGTGGCCAGACTAGATATAAGTGCAATAAGCCCGCCGGTATATATTGGTTTGATGATCAGATTCATAAACTGGGCAAATGGCCGGATAGTGTCCGGATTAATATCTTCTGCCTTAAGATCACCCAGAAAAATCGGGGTCAGGATCTGAGCCAGCAATACCACCAGTATTCCAATAGCTAAGGCAAAACCCAGCAGCCGAACAATATTCCGGCGAAAAAAATAAAACGCCTGTTTTAAGGTTAAACTCATTCAATCATTATCCCAGATTTATAATATCCAGACCCAGTTGTGAACATTCCTCCTGGTGTTCATGATTACTGATCACAGCAATACTCTCTGGAGTATTTTGCAGGTATTGTCTGGCCACTCTGATTAAATCATCAATAGTCACAGCAAGGATCTGCTGCCGGAAGGCCTGACGCTGTTCTGAGGTACGACCAAACAGACTGTTATGATAGGCCTGTTTGGCATTACCGGCAGGTGAAGCAGGTTTGTCTATGCTGCTGATAACACCCAGAATGGCCTCTTCCAGTGCCTGTGGTTCATGACGAGTTTCCAGCAGCCAGTCAATGGATTTATTAAAATCATTGAGTGTATCGCTCAGCCGCGGATCACGATAAGAGAAAAATTTAAAGCAGGCATTGGCGGAATCCTGATTGGCGCCACCGCCATAAGCACCGCCCTGTTCACGAATGCTCCGGTGTAAAAAACCATTGCGTAGAAAGCCTCCTAGAACAGTTAACGGGGCGGCATCAGTATGACCAACCGGTACCGTGGCATAAGCTTTGGCACAAAAATTTACCTGGGTACTGGTCAGCCAGGCCTGGTTAATGGTTTCCTGAACCGCTTCCAGGTTGAGCAACCGTTCATCATCGCCCGGGGTGAGAGACTGATTTTGCCAGTGAGTAAAGATATCCTGTTCACAGCCAGCATAGGCATCCTGTTCGCAGATCAATAAAAAGCGAGCTGGAGACTGTAATAGTTTCTGGTGAATAGCTTGCAGACGTGCTATTAAAGCATTGATTTTTTCATTATCGGTATCGGCCTGCAGTTCATTATCCAGCTGCTTGATAAAATCAATACTGGCCAGACCTTTATTTTTATGGCTCAGGTGGGCAACCGGACTCATACCACTGCTGGCCGCCTGCATAGCCAGGGAATGACCGTTACCGGTCACACTATGCTCCTTGCGCATACGCAATTGGGAAATCAGTTCTTTTATACGAGCCGGATCATCAAAACGGATGGCTTCAAAGGTCAGTTTTAGTAATTCTGACATAGCCGCATGATTGCGTAATAACGCTTTACCAGAAATGACATAAAAACCTCTAACCTGCTGGGCATTGTCTATCATACCGCGTAAGCTGTGATAGGCATGAATACCACCGGACACCAGTGACTGGCGAACCTGCATCTGCAGATAATCCTGATCCCCACAACCCAGCTCACCAAAACAATAATTAAACACCGGTAAGTACTGATGTTCATCCGCAGTAAAATTGGGTAAATCAAGAATAAGCTGTTGATAAACCAGACCATTAGTGCCCTGATGATAATGAGCAATTTTTAAGTCTTTAGCCGAAGACTCCAGACAGTCGGGTACCTTAATATGTTCAGGCACATCACTGACAGTCACTTTAGGCAGAATGTCTTCAATATTATCCTCATTCTGATTCTGTCTCTGTACCAGTTTTTCCGCCAGTTCAATAAGCTGCTCTTTTTCGGGATCGCTTAATTGTGCTTTAATAGCACGCAGGCGGGCTTTTTCTGCCTCGTTGCGATGCTGTTCCATTTGCTGATCAGGTTTAAAGGTAATGCGCACCCGGTGTGGGTTATTAAGCAGCTGAGTCTGAACCAGCTGTTTAATATAATCCGGATTTTCTGCCTTTGCTCTCAGTTTTACCAGAGCTTTATCCAGATTCATATGTTCTATAACATCACCGCGATGAATGGCTGTGGCAAGTCCGGAAAGAATTAACTGTAAACCAAAAGGATAATGATCGCCCCCGATTTCACGCTGGTTCAATTCCAGCTGATGCAGTACGGCTTCAACCTGAGCAGGATCAATACCCTTTTGAGCAACCTCTTCGAGCACTTTAAAAACCAGTTTTTCAAATGCCTGAGCATGTTCCGGAGATGAACCTTCCAGACCGCATAAAAAGCTCATTTCTCTATTACTGTCTTCCAGACCGCATAAGGGTGATGGCGACTGGCCCAGTTCGGTGGTTTCCAGCGCCTGAGTCAGTGGTGAGGCAGAATTATCCAGTAATAAACTGGACAGAAACTGTGCTTCTAGCTGTTCTTCCAGATTAATACTATGCCCCAGTAACCAGGACAGAATTAAATGGGTTTTATTATGACAGTCTTCTTCGGGATCCAGCGGGTAACTTTCTTCAATATTAACCGGTGAAAAATAGCGTTTTTCATCCTTAACACGAATCACATGCTCTGGTTTATTAAATCGGGACAGGACTTTCTGTTCAAATTTTTGCTGATGAACCTGCGCGGGAATATCACCAAAGGTCATAAAAATAGCATTTCCCGGATGATAATGAATAGCATAAAAATCTTTTAATTGCTCATAAGATAAGTCTGGAATATCAGTAGGTTCCCCCCCACTGTTAAAGTGATATGTAGTCGTTGGAAAAAGATATTTACTGACTGTTTGCCACAGGGCACTAACCGTTGAAGACATGGCCCCTTTCATTTCATTATAAACTACACCCTTAAATTCAAGTTCAGAGTCGGCATTATCAGGCTGACTAAACTCCAGTCGATGGCCTTCCTGTCTGAAATCCAGTTCATCCAGACGGGAAAAGAAAACCGCATCTAGATAGACATCCAGCAGATTATTAAAATCCTTGACGTTCTGACTGGCAAAGGGATATGCCGTCCAGTCACTGCTGGTAAAAGCATTCATAAAAGTATTCAGAGAACGGCGGATCATCATAAAAAACGGATCGCGAACCGGATACTGTTCACTACCGCATAATGCGGTATGTTCAAGAATATGGGCAACACCCGTAGAATCAGTCGGTACTGTTCTTAAAGCAACCAGAAATACATTTTCGTTATTGTCCGCAGCGATATGATAATGCAAAGCTCCGGTGGCAGGATGTTGATATTGTTCGATAACAATATCCAGTGAATCGATACGTTCACTTCGGATCCAGTTAAAAGTTTTATACGGTATAGGGGAAGCAGAATTTTCGTGAGATTGTGTGACAGCTGTCATCCAGATAGGGCTCCAGTTATATAAAAATTAACGTGTTAAGTTGGATATATTGTAACATTTTAACCCTTTTACAAGATTAATTACTAATAAAGCCGATTTTTTTATAGTTTGCTTACCATAATTAAAAAAAATGACTACAATGAGCTTATAAACCGGAATAAGATGGATCTAATGCCTGAAGATATCAATTCCAAACAGCAAGCATCCTGGCTGGACGGCGATAACGCTCTCTGGCTGGAGTCAATGTATGAAGCTTATCTTGAAAACCCTGACGCCATCGACCCACAATGGCGGGAACAGTTTGACAAACTCATACAGACAGATACTGAGCACCATAAACTGGAGGTACCACACTCCCCGATCCGTGATCATTTCAAATACCGTGCTCTGCATTCCTCTACCCAGTCTGAACCTTGTCATGAACCTGAAATTGACCATGAACGTAAACAGGTTAAGGTTCTTCAGTTAATTAATGCCTATCGCATCCTGGGTCATATTAAAGCCAACCTGAATCCTCTGTTTCCAGAAAATACCAGCCAGGTAGCCGAACTGACTCTTGAATATCATCAATTATCAGAAGCCGATCTTAATACTGAGTTTCAAACCGGCTCTTTAAATACTGATGAAAAAGCCTCCCTGGGGAAAATTCTCACCATTCTCCAGCAAAGCTATTGCCACACAATCGGCAGCGAATATATGCATATCAGTGAAACCACTGAAAAACGCTGGATTCAACAGCAGCTGGAAGGTATCAGCACCATGCCGCCCCTGCACTTCAAGGCACGTCAGCGCATTTTACGGCGACTGACTGCAGCAGAAGGCCTGGAACGCTACCTGCATACCCGTTATGTCGGGCAGAAACGTTTTTCCCTGGAAGGTGCAGAATCTCTTATTCCCTTACTTGATGAGCTTATTCAAACCGCTACTCGCTATGGTGTTAAGGAAACCCTTATTGGTATGGCACATCGGGGCCGCCTGAATGTACTCATTAATATTCTGGGTAAAACACCGGCAGAATTATTTGATGAGTTTGAAGGTAAAAAAGATACTGGAGAGTACGCCGGAGATGTGAAATATCATATGGGTTTTTCTTCTGATATTAAAACCCCTCGCTCAACCATGCATCTGGCACTGGCATTTAACCCTTCGCATCTTGAAATTGTCTCCCCGGTGGTTGAAGGTTCAGTCAGAGCACGACAACAGCGTTATGGTGATAATCTTGGTGAACAAATCATCCCTATACAAATCCATGGCGATGCGGCTTTTGCCGGTCAGGGAGTGGTCATGGAGACTTTTCAGATGTCCCAGTCCAGAGGTTATTCCACCAAAGGCACTATTCATATAGTGATTAATAACCAGATTGGTTTTACTACCAGTAATGCCCATGATGCACGCTCAACCTTTTACTGTACAGAAGTATCCAAAATGGTCAGCGCCCCCATATTTCATGTCAATGGGGATGATCCGGAAGCCGTTGTATTTGTCGCTCAACTGGCTCTGGATTATCGTATGAAGTTTAAAAAAGATGTGGTTATTGATATGGTCTGCTACCGCAGACACGGCCATAACGAAGCCGATGAGCCTTCAGCCACACAGCCGGTAATGTACAAAAGAATCAAAGCCCTGGCAACGACGCGTGAAATTTATATTAACAAGATGCTCAAAGCTCAGATTTTCACTCGCCAGGAAGCTGAGGAACTATTAAATGAATTTCGCAGCCGTCTGGAGGCAGGCGAAGCTGTGGCACCTAATACTACCCATAATACCGAGCACCGGGCTTTTCTCTGGAAAGATTATAAAACCAGTGATTTAAGTCAGCAAGTTGATACTGCTGTTCCTCTTAAAAGCATAAAAAACCTGATGAATCAGCTAGAACAGATCCCGGAAGGTTTTGAACTGCATCCCAGAGTCTCAAAAATTATGGCCGACAGGCACAAAATGACGGCCGGTGCTCTGCCCATTGACTGGGGATATGGCGAAACACTCGCCTATGCCACATTAGTTAATAATGGTTTTCATATTCGTCTCTCAGGCCAGGACAGCGGTCGGGGAACCTTTTTTCACCGTCATGCAGTCTGGCATAACCAGCTTAAAAAAGAAGCTTATGTTCCGTTAAGGAATCTTTCTTTGTTTCCATCACCGCCTGCGGATCAGGCTGATAAAAAACCTGGTAATTTTCTGGTTATAGATTCATTATTATCAGAAGAAGCAGTACTGGCCTTTGAGTATGGCTACTCCACAACCGATCCTGAAACACTGGTGATCTGGGAAGCTCAATTTGGTGATTTTGCTAATAATGCCCAGGTAGTCATTGACCAGTTTATCAGCGCTGGTGAACAAAAGTGGCAGCGATTATCCGGTCTGGTCATGTTTTTGCCTCATGGTTTTGAAGGTCAGGGAGCAGAACATTCTTCTGCACGTCTGGAACGGTTTTTACAATTGTGTGCACAAAATAATATGCAGGTTTGTGTACCCACCACACCCGCTCAGATTTACCATTTATTACGACGGCAGATGTTGCGCAATACCCGTAAACCACTTATTTGCATGAGTCCCAAGAGTTTATTACGTCATAAATCTGCCGTCAGCAGCCTTGAAGACTTTTCCGAGGGCCGGTTTTTTAATGTGATTAACGATTCATCGGTAACAGATCCCAAAGCGGTTACCCGAATTGTACTTTGCAGCGGCAAAGTTTTTTATGATTTATTAGTTCAAAAACAACAGCATGAACTGGCACATATTGCATTAATCCGGATAGAACAGTTATACCCCTTTCCCGATGCCGAACTACAGGATATGCTCAGTATTTATTGCACGGCTAATGAATTAATCTGGTGTCAGGAAGAACCCAGGAATCAGGGCGCATGGTATACTATCCGACATAATCTGGAAGCTATTCAAACCGAACAGCAAACCCTCCGTTATGTTGGACGGGAAGCCTCTGCAGCCCCTGCCGTGGGGGTCGCAAGAATTCATATGGCTCAGCAAAATTCACTGGTCAGTGAAGCGCTCAATCTAAACAACCATTAACACAGGGTTTCACAATGAGTAAGGATAATCGTCAAATAGAAGTTAAAGTGCCGGTCTTACCCGAATCAGTTTCTGATGCCGTGGTGATAAGCTGGTATAAACAGCCCGGCGATATCATCAGACGTGATGAACCGGTGGTTGATATTGAAACCGACAAAGTGGTACTTGAGGTGCCCTCTCCTGTGGACGGGGTCCTGGATAAAATTATAGAAACTGATGGTGCCACGGTAACTGCAGAGCAGGTACTGGGCATTATTAGCGCTCAGGATGTTAGTTCCTCCGAACAGCCGGAAACTTCTAAACAGGTCAAAGATAAATCTGTTAATGATGATACAGAAGAGTCTATTCTGACCCCTTCTGCCCGCAAACTGATTATAGAAAACAAACTGGATCAAAATAATATTAAGGGAACCGGCAAAGGCGGACGGATTTTAAAAGAAGATGTGCTCAACGTCATATCAACAGATACAGCTGCATCAGAATCAGAATCAAAACCCGACAACAGGGCTGCAGTTCAGTCTGACTCTCCAGTCAGTCCTGTCACAGACTCAGCTATAAATAGCCCTGACCTTTCAGACCGGGAAGAGCAACGTGTACCGATGACACGTCTGCGGGCAAGAATTGCCCAGCGACTACTTGAGGCACAAAACAATGCTGCTATCCTGACCACTTTTAATGAAGTGAATATGAAACCGGTTATGGATATGCGTAAACAGTACAAAGAGCTGTTTGAGAAGACCCATAATGTCAAGCTGGGGACTATGTCCTTTTTTGTTAAAGCGGCAGTAGAAGCCTTAAAACTATTTCCATCCGTTAATGCCTCTATAGATGGTAATGATATTATTTACCACAATTATTTTGATATTGGTATTGCAGTATCATCACCACGCGGCCTGGTGGTGCCGATGTTAAGAAATGCCCAGCAGATGTCTATGGCCGATATTGAATCCACTATCATGGATCTGGCCATAAAAGCCAGAGACAATAAACTGGCTATAGAAAATTTAACCGGCGGCACTTTTTCCATTACCAATGGCGGTATTTTCGGGTCTTTATTATCCACCCCTATTTTAAACCCGCCTCAAAGCGCAATTCTTGGTATGCATAAGATTGAGGATCGCCCAGTGGTGGTGAATGGAGAAATAGTTATTCGTCCGGTAATGTATCTGGCTCTTTCTTATGACCACCGGATCATTGATGGCCGTGAAGCGGTTCAGTTTCTGGTGGCCATTAAAAATTATATTGAAGATCCATCCCGTTTGTTATTGGAAATCTAATTTAGGGAGTAAGGATAAAATATGTCCAGTAAACATGAGTCTAATGAATTCGATGTAGTTATTATTGGTGCTGGTCCGGCAGGTTATGTGGCTGCCATCCGCTGTGCCCAGTTAGGCCTGTCTACAGCCTGTATAGATAAATGGCAGGATGACAATCAGACTCCTCGTCTGGGTGGAACCTGTCTCAATGTCGGCTGTATTCCATCTAAAGCATTGCTGGAATCCTCTGAACTATATGCTCAAAGTGAACATAGTCTTTCTCAGCATGGGATTAATGCCTCTAAAATTTCTCTTGATCTTGGCCAGATGATGCGCAGAAAAAACAACGTGGTGAATACCCTGACAGCGGGTATTGAAACACTCTTTAAGTCCAATAAAGTCACCTGGTTCCAGGGCGAAGCCCGTATCACCAATAACCATGACCTGTTGAATAAAGTCGTCAGAGTTACTCTTCATAATAACAAAAATCTTAAGCTGAAAGCCAGTAATATTATTATTGCTACCGGTTCTTCACCCGTTAACCTTCCGGTTGCCCCTATTGATAATAACTTGATTGTAGATTCTAGCGGTGCCCTGTCTTTCTCAGAAGTACCAGAAAAGCTGGGTATTATAGGTGCCGGAGTTATTGGCCTGGAACTGGGCAGCGTCTGGAGTCGACTGGGCTCAGAAGTCACTATTTTTGAAGCTCAGGATAATTTTTTATCCATTGCCGATCAGTTAATTGCCCGAGAAGGCCTTAAATTACTGCGTAACCAGGGCTTGAATATTCAGCTTAATACCCGCCTGATAAATGCTCAGATAAAAGACCATAAGGTACAGGTGAACTATCAGACCTCAGAGGGGGATCAGAGTACCACTTTTACCAAACTCATTGTTGCGGTTGGACGTAGCCCTAATAGCAGTGATCTATTTGAAAATGAAACTGAACTGGAGTTTGATGAAGGTCGCTTTATTCATGTTAATCACCACTGTGAAACATCACTGCCCGGCATTTATGCCATTGGAGATATAGTCCGAGGTCCCATGCTGGCCCATAAAGGCTCCGAAGAGGGCTTAATGGTTGCCGAGTTGATTGCAGGCAATTTTCGTGAGGTTAATTATCAATTAATTCCCTCCGTTATCTATACTCATCCCGAACTGGCCTGGGTAGGTAAAACAGAGCAGGAATTAAAAACCAGCGGAACTGAATATCGTATCGGTACCTTCCCCTTTATAGCCAGTGGCCGCGCACAGGCCGTCAATGAAACCAGCGGCATGGTAAAAGTGATATCTGATAAACAGACCGATCGCATTCTAGGGGTTCATATACTTGGAGCCCAGGCATCAGAACTAATTGCGCAGGCCGTTATCGCTATGGAACTGGGATCCAGTGCCGAGGATATAGCACTCACTATGTTTGCCCACCCTACCTTTTCAGAGGCATTTCATGAGGCGGCACTGGCAGTATCAGGAAATGCACTGCATATTGCCCAAAAAAGACGATAGTTTTCCCCGAAATATTATTTTTTCTGGTAGAATTAAGCGGTTTAAATAATGCGTAGTGAATTGCTGGCGTCTTTTTTATATGATTTGACAAATATCAATTCTAAACCTGTCTAAAATAAGCTACCCTATCACGGTTATAAATTTTTGGTCGCACTGGATGAGCCAGTGCGTGAGTTAACTTTTGGAGAATGTACATGATTAAACCTCATGGATCGGATGAACTAAATCCACTTTTTGTTTACGATACAGCAGAGAATGAAGCATTACAAAAAGAAGCAGAGTCACTGCCTTCTGTTTTGGTCAGTTCAGCAACTGCAGCTAATGCTGTTATGCTGGGCGGTGGTTATTTTAACCCTCTGACAGGTTATATGAATAAGGCAGATGCTTTATCCGTTGCTAAAGAAATGAAAACCACTTCCGGTTTATTCTGGCCAACTCCTGTATTAAATCTGCTCCAGGATAGTAATGGTGTCAAAGCCGGCGATCGCATTGCTCTGAAAGACCCTAATGTTGAAGGTAATCCTGTTCTTGCCGTCATGGATGTAGAATCTGTTGAAGAATTTACTGACGACGAAATCAAGTATATCGCTCAAAATGTTTATCGTCCAAGCCCTGATGAAGCGCATCCAGGTGTTGAAGCATTTGAAGCACAGGGTAAAGTCTGCCTGTCGGGTCCAATCCAGGTACTTAACTTCTCTTATTTCCAGAGTGAATTCCCTGATACTTTCCGTACTGCGGTTGAAATTCGTAATGAAATTGCAGAACGCGGCTGGAAAAAAATAGTTGCATTCCAGACTCGTAACCCAATGCATCTGGCTCATGAAGAATTATGTCATATGGCTATGGACCGTTTAGGTTGTGATGGTCTGGTTATTCATATGTTATTAGGTAAACTTAAGCCCGGCGATATCCCTGCTCCAGTACGTGATGCCGCTATTCGTAAAATGGTTGAATTATATTTCCCTGAAAACAGTGCCATGGTAACCGGTTATGGTTTCGATATGCTGTATGCAGGCCCTAAAGAAGGTGTCTTACACGCTGTTTTCCGTCAGAACATGGGGGCAACACACTTTATTATCGGTCGTGACCATGCTGGTGTGGGTGATCACTATGGTGCCTTTGATGCTCAGACTATTTTTGATGAAGAAGTACCTGAAGGTGCTCTGGACATTGAAATCTTTAAAGCTGATCACACAGCTTACTCCAAGAAACTGAACAAGGTTGTTATGATGTGTGAAGCACCTGATCACACTAAAGATGACTTTGTATTACTTTCCGGTACTAAAGTGCGTGAAATGTTAGGTAATGGTATTGCACCGCCAAAAGAATTTTCACGTCCTGAAGTGGCTAAAATCCTGATGGATTATTATGAAAGTATAAAATAATTGTACTGACTTCCCCGCACTTAATACCGTTCGGGGATAGATAATCAAAGCAATAAAAAAGGCATTATCTTTACCGATAATGCCTTTTTTATTGCCTGTCCTGTAACCCTAAATAAATCAGTTGAACCTACTGCGAATGTCCATAGCACTGAATCTACAAGACTTTCCAGAATATTTTGACTTCACCCGTAGGGTGACTACGAATAAAACCAAAATAACCTGTAAATCCTGGTATCTCCAGCACTCTGATCATTCTCGCTACGATTCAACTGATTTATTTAGGGTAACCGTTCCAGTGAGGTTTCGAAGAAAAGGAAGAATAACCACCTGGATAATTTCCTGAACAAGTGTATTAGAACGAATGAGCTGAATCGGTATAAACGTTTAAATTCCAAACAAAGATTTAATTTTATCCCAGAAACTTTTTTTACGCTTAGGCTGGACGGTTCGAACCGGTTGTTTCTTTTTGGAGAGTTCCTGTTGTAATTGCTGTTGAAAGTCAGCAGACATCATCACCGTAGCTTCACTTTGATTATCAGAACCCGCAGTGACAAAGGGAGATTCCTTGAAAAAAACAATTTGATGTTTTCCGATATTAATAATATCACCGTCTTTCAAATGATGTCGATTTACTTTTTTCTCGTTTACAAAGGTACCATTGGTACTGTTCATATCTACTAATTCAGGACCTGAAGCTGTGGCATAAACTGTTGCATGATGTCCGCTTATAGCGAGGTTATCAATACTAATATCATTACTTGATGCCCGGCCAATTGTAATATCCTGTTTATCGAGTACAAATTCCTGAACGTCCTGACCATCAAATCTTAAAACAAGTCTCATTTTTGCTCCTGAGTGAGATTCTTTTGTCTTTAATAATAGACTATAAAGTATAGATTTTCACAGGTTTTTAAAAAAGTTTTTTACCTTATTTATAGCCCTTTTAGGCTCATTTAACAAATTAGCTTCAGCCTGTAATTCCTGCAATCGCTTATTGTCCTTATCCAGACTTAAACCGGTACTAATGTATTGCTGAGCTTTTTGATAATGGTATTTGTCCAGTTCACTTCTGGCCAGTAATTCATAGTGATAAACCACATCTTTAATACCTTTTCTGGCCATGCTATTTTCAGGATCCATGTCCAGTAC
>JALSUJ010000117.1 GCA_027071355.1 Gammaproteobacteria bacterium
CCCGGAACGTGAAGAACAACGTGTTAACGAAGCTTATACTGCAGGCTATGAAGATGGTCTGGAAAAGAACATGGAAGGCTTCGCTGACTGGAAATAATTTTCCATTATCTCTGCGACAATAAAAAACCGGCCTATAGCCGGTTTTTTATTGTCTGTTTTATATTTCCAATAAAAGATAAATTAAGTTTCAGGCAAAAGCAAACTGTTTTTTTACAGCACCCGAACATTCATTATAGCCAATTAACTGTTTTAACTGTTCCGGTTCATTTAAAGTGATCTCTGATTCATCAATAGATATAAGCCCCTGCTTTTTTAGCTTCGACAGGATCCTGGAAAAGGTTTCCGGCGTAATTGACAGTCTGGATGCCAGTAATGTTTTTGTAGTCGACAGAACTATAACCGGTTGACAGGATTCCAGACCAGCCTTACAGCCTTTCTTTAATAAATAGCTGACCAGGCGATATTGAGCATCATAAATGGATAGTTCTACTATTTCCTGTGTCTGTTGCTGTATCCGGCTGCTCATATCTTCCATCATGGACAAACACAGTTGATAAGATTCATTCATCTGTTGTTTGAAATTTTGCGCATCAAAATAAAATAAAGCTGTATCAGAACAGGCTCTGGCACAGGTTGAATAACGTTTTTCATCAGTAAACATACTATCTTCGGCAAAAATATCACCGCTATCATATAAACTGATAATTTTTTCGTTACCCTCAGAAGACATCTGAAATAAAGCCATCTGCCCTGAATGAATGAGAAAAAACTGCCTGGCTTTAAAACCACATTCATAAAGCAATTCATTTTTCTTTAAAAAAAGAATGCCCGCGGTTTGAATGACACTATCAAAACAATGCTTCGGCAACATGTTAAATAAGCGATGATCTCGTATTTCCTGATAATAGAGTGGGCTCAGTGTCAAAACATCATTCCTGTTTTCTCTCAATTTAATAATAAATAGATCGTTAGCCGTATTTTTTATGGGAAATTCTATACCAACCATTGCTTAAAAACAATCAAAATAACGTTAGTAACTGCTCAGTCTGCTGAAAATATAAGATTATGACTTTCACTTAAAAGCCGTATAAGCAGGATAAATAACCCAACCATATTAATTTTTTATCTTATGTAATCCCCTACTTACAATACCCCTATTTTTATCCTAAAAAAGCGATATTAGCATTTTATAATGTTATAATTTACATCCTTTATTTTGATTGCCTCTATGTATTTGATTTATTTATTAAAGTTTCTATGTTTTCAGATAATTACTATGCAAAAATATCGTCTTATTATAACTTTTCTGGTGTTCCTATCCAGTACACTCTATAGCACACTAAGTCTGGCTGACCGTTTAATAACTGAAAAAAATGACGTCACCAAAAACACCTCTGATAACAAAAATAACATCCAGTCACTCGATCTGAAAGATCTTATGGATATACAGGTAACATCGGTTGCCAAGAAACAGCAGTCGTTATCTAATTCAGCTGCAGCTATTTTTGTAATTACCCAACAGGATATCGAACGCAGTGGAGCCACCAGTATTCCGGAAGCATTGAGGATGGCTCCTGGCATCAATGTAGCTCGTATAGATTCCAATAAATGGGCCATTACCAGCCGTGGTTTTAATGGCCGCTTTGCCAATAAATTACTGGTCATGATAGATGGACGTACTGTTTATACCCCATCTTATTCAGGGGTTTACTGGGAGGTACAGGATACCCTGATGGAGGATATTGAGCGTATTGAAGTAATACGCGGACCCGGGGCAACATTATGGGGAGCCAATGCGGTCAACGGGGTCATAAATATAATCACAAAAAACAGTATTGAGACTCAGGGCGGACTGGTATCTCTGGGCAGCGGTGATCAGGAACAGGCTTTTGCCGGTTTTCGATATGGCGCCAAACTTGATGAGCAAACCCATGCTCGTGCCTATATTAAAGGTTTTAAGCGGGATGAATTTAATTTTAAAAAGGGCGGAGATGCCAATGATGAGTGGGAAATGCTACAAACCGGTACTCGTATGGACAGCCAGATTTCAAACCGGAATTCCCTGACCCTTCAGGCAGATTACTATCATGGAAAGGTTCAGGATAATCAGTCAATCCCTTTATTAGAGCCTCCTTTTTATGAAACTGCAAACAAAAAAACGGATGTGAACGGTGGTAATATAATGGCTCGCTGGCAACATACAGAATCCCTGACGTCTGAATTCTCCCTGCAATTATATTATGACTACACCCATCGTGAAGAAAATTACACCAATATTAGCAATAATGTGTTTGATATAGATTTCCAGCACCGCTTTTCACCTCTGGAGACTCATGATGTAGTCTGGGGAGTTGGTTACCGTTATACCAATGATGATTTTCAGCGTTTTCCAGGTTTTATTAAACCAAGGAAAAGTACTCTGGAATTATTTAATGCTTTTTTACAGGATGAAATTAATCTGATTGATAATACTCTGTGGCTGACTCTGGGATCAAAATTTGAACACAATCGCTATACTGATTGGGAAATCCAGCCGTCTGCACGCTTATTCTGGAATTTGCACCCCCGACACAAGTTATGGGCGGCTTTTTCAAAAGCCGTCCGAACACCCTCCCGATATGAACATAATTCCAGTATTTTACATGGCGTACTCCCACCTGGCACAGGCTTTAACAGCTCCGGTGATTACACCGGTTACATTATTCAGGGTAATCCGGGCTTTGATTCAGAAAAGGTATATTCCTATGAAATAGGCTATCGCATGAGTCCTATGAATCAGATCACCTTTGATAGCACTGTTTTTTATAACGACTATAAAGATCTTCAGGGTTATGAATTCGGCACACCGCAAAACATAAATTCTATTGTCGTATATCCTGTCCCGATTGCTAACAATAGAAAGGGGCATACTTCAGGACTCGAATTAGCCAGTAACTGGCAGGTAAAACAATGGTGGTCAATGGACCTGGCCTACACTTATTTTTATGAAAATATTAAAACCAGTTCCTATGATGTTCTGGTTTCAGCCGACCCGGAAAATATTGTCTCGTTACGCTCTAATATGAACCTGAATCACAAGATGGATCTGGATCTCTGGCTGAAATATGTAGATTCCAGCCAGGTTCTCAATCATATCGGAGAACTGACCACGATAAAAGCCTACACGACCCTGGATGCACGTATTGCCTGGAAGCCCAGGGCTCAACTTACTTTGTCTCTGGTTGGCCAGAATTTACTGGACTCAGAACATGTTGAATACATTGATGCGGGAATTTTTGATTCTGTGGAAATTGAACGCGGTGTTTATTTCAAAATTCTTTGGGATTTTTAGGAATTGAGCCGTTAAAAATGATGTTAATTAAAACGTTCATAAGCACACTTATTATAAGCATAATATTGCTGAGTACACCACTTGAGGCTCAGGAAAGAACTATGCCCCAGGCTAAAAGCATTGATGAGGAATATTCTCTTAAAGCAGTATTTAGTCTTAATTTTGCCCGCCTGACCCAATGGCCATATTCAGCAAATACCAATATAACTTTTTGTATTATGGGGAATACTAGTATGCTGGATGCCTTTAAACTGATTGAATATAAGAAAATTAATACAAAAAAAGTAAAATTAAAAATTATCAGTCGTGATAAAGATATTATGAACTGTCAGGTATTATTTATCAGCGGTCTCAGTCATTCCAAAATAAGGAAACTGTACAGCTACGCCCGAGACTACCCCATTCTGACCATTAGTGAGGCTGAGGATATTAGTCGTTCAGGGGCCATAATCAATTTCATCCAGAATGGCGACAAAATCCGTTTTCAGATTAACCTTAATTATGCTCGCCAGGCGGGTTTAAAACTCAGCTCCCGGCTATTAAAACTGGCTCTTATTGCCGAATAATTGATTGCTCCACATACGGTGCATATTCCGGCCCAACGTGAACACTCATTCTGGTTTAACCTGAACACCCATTCTGGTTCAACGTGAACGCTCATTCCGGCCCAATCTGAACACCTGTTC
>JALSUJ010000118.1 GCA_027071355.1 Gammaproteobacteria bacterium
TTTTATGATCCAGAAAGATTTTATGGAAGTAGAAACGCCTATGATGCAGGCTATTCCCGGTGGCGCGACTGCACGCCCGTTTACTACTTATCACAATGCTCTTGATATGGAACTGTTTTTACGTATTGCACCGGAGCTGTATCTAAAACGTCTGGTAGTGGGTGGTTTTGAACGGGTTTTTGAAATTAACCGTAACTTTAGAAATGAAGGTCTGTCTACCCGGCATAATCCGGAATTTACCATGATAGAGTTTTATCAGGCTTATGCCGATTATCGGGACCTGATGGATTTGACGGAAGAAATGCTGCGTGGTCTGGCCACTGAGGTGCTGGGTTCAGCGGTATTCGAATATCAGGGTATGAGCGTAGATTTCGGCAAGACTTTTACACGTATGAGTGTTAAAGAATCAATCCTGCACTTTAATCCTGACTTAAAGGAAGCTCAGCTGGATGATATTGATGAGGCTCGTAAAGTAGCCGAGGTACTGGATATCCCGCTTAAAGACAGTTATGGACTGGGTAAAATTCAAATAGAAATTTTTGAAAAAACCGTTGAACACCGCTTAATGGATCCTACTTTTATTACCGCTTACCCGACAGAAGTGTCCCCACTGGCAAGGCGTAGTAATGATGATCCCTTTGTCACCGATCGGTTTGAATTTTTTGTGGGTGGGCGTGAACTGGCCAATGGCTTTTCGGAACTTAATGATCCGGAAGATCAGGCGGAACGCTTTAGAAAACAGGTGGAAGAAAAAGAGGCCGGTGATGATGAAGCCATGCATTATGATGAGGACTATATTATCGCTCTGGAACATGGTATGCCGCCCACTGCCGGAGAGGGGATTGGCATTGACCGTCTGGTGATGCTGTTAACCGATGCGCCGTCAATACGTGATGTTCTGCTATTTCCTCATATGCGTCCGGAAGTATAGAGAAAGCGTTGAGCGCTGAGCGCTGAGCGTTAAGAAAGAGCTGGAGCAGTAGAGTGCAGGCTTAAGTTATTGTAAATAATTTCTTACGTCTCTTGACCTGGGTTCTGACGATTTTAAACTTAACGCTTAACGCTTAACGCTCAACGCTTTCTACGCAAATAACTGCTGAGTAATTTCAATTTCCTCAATCACCACATCTTCAATTTCAACGACTTCAACTTCACCAGCCAGACCTAACTTGCAAAATGACGGGATAGTATTCCAGTCCAGTTGCGCATCAGGATCATCAGTGCCTGCCAGATTCTGTAATTTGGCCACTATGACGACATCGACATAATCAATTTTTTCACTATTATAACTGTAATTACTGTGCTCAATGGCTACTTTTCTTAACTCTTCAGGAAAGTTCCAGTTTTCCATAATGGAAGAGCCAATAGGGCCGGAGAGACGTTTTAGTAAGGACGCAAAAATTTCCTCATTCTGTAACAGGGCGGGAATTTCTTCTGCCCGGGTTAAAATGGGCAGTGCGCCAATATTGTGCAGTAATCCGGCCAGCATGGCCTGATCCGGTTTTAGTTTGGTAAAATGACTGGCCATAACGGCAGCAATGGACGCTATCTGGGTGCTCTGTGACCAGATGGACTGCATGTATTTTTCGGTAATGGGATGAGTGGCCTGAAAAATTTGTTCCATAGCCATAGTGGTCACCATGGATTTAACCAGAGCATGACCCATGCGGGTAATGGCCTGATCCACAGTTTCTGTTTTCTGTGCACCTCTCAATAGCGGGCTGTTGGCCACCTGAATCATTCTGGCTGATATGGCCGGGTCCTGTGCAATAACTTCTGCTATCTGTTTGGAGCTGGCATCTTCATCCGATACCGCATCGCGGATTTTTAGCGCGATTTCCGGTAATGTGGGTAATACCAGCTTCTGTTTTTCCAGATCATCCAGTAGTGCGACATAAAATTTGTCTTCAAGAACTTTATTACTCAAGGCGAGCCCTTCATGTTAAAAATAAATAATGAAAATCCTATTTATTTATAGCATATTTTTAGCATAGCGCCATCTGTAATCAAATAAATTTTACTCGGTTTCAAGCGAATAAGGTAATTTCTGCAGGTTTAGAGGCCGCTGCATATCTTCATCCAGAAAAATATCCTGTTTTTCTACGGCATCACTGGTAATAACTGCCAGCAGGCTTACTTCCCCCGGAGCAGAAAACTGGGCATCAACAATATTACCCGCCCCCTGGCCGCTGGATGAACTGGCTGAATACAGACTGGCTCCTGGTTCGGGTAGTGTGTCTGACTGACATTTAGCCAGATACATACGGCGCTTTAATTTACCCAGGTATTGCATTCTGGCAACCACTTCCTGCCCGGTATAACAGCCTTTTTTAAAATTAACGCCATTGAGTATCTGTAAGTTCAGCATTTGGGGAATAAAGCTTTCACTGGTCTGCGAAAATACATTGGGTATACCGGATAAAATATCAAGCAAACGCCATTGACTGGCATTTAATATTTCTGCCTGGCTATTTAATGATCCCCATAATGGCTTAATATCTTCAAAATGACCCAGACACTCAAAGCGAGGCTGCTTGCCTGCTAATCGTACCAGGATTTTATGCTCATGTTGAACAACCATATTAGTTTCCTGAGGAATGGTAAAACCAGCTTTTTGTAAGGCTTTTTCAGCATCCTTTCCGGCAATGCCAATTTTGACATAGTTATCACTGGCATCATTTAATTCCACCTTGCTCATTAGAATAAACATTTTCAGGCGCTTAATATTTTCTTCCAGCAGAGGGTAGGGTAATTGCAGTAATAATTTATCATTATCCTCAATAATACTGAATAATGCCCGCATACGACCCTTAGGTGTACATAGGGCGCTTAATTGAGACAGGCTGGAACTGACCGCATTAATGTCATTGCTTAACTGTCCCTGCAGATAGGTCAGTCGGTCATCGCCTTTAACTTCCAGCAGACCAAGCCAGGACAGGTCGCTAAGATACAACGATGCATCAGGAATAGCCGTTGCCTCAGAATCATGACTGAGTTCTCTGCGGGTATTAAAGGACAGGCCTGTTTCGGTTAAATAATTTATCCATTTATTGGTCATTTTCTTGATCTACTCTCATTAAGGTATATGCTTTATTCATATGATGACGGCAAAGAGACTTTTCAATGTATTCCAGAGCGCCACGGCCCAAAAATTTAAATCTGTTAACGGTTAAATTCCCTTTCTCGGCGGTTATGTCTGTCGGACATCGAGCCGCTGGTATCGTGTTGTTTTTATCTTTGCCTTATGTTTTATACCTGCTACAGATGTCCTTAGCCAGTGAAGCTGGGTTTATTCAGGCGCAGGCAGAATTAAGCGGTGTGTGGATTAAACTGATAATGACAGCCCTGGTGTGGGCACTGGCACATCACTTTATTGCCGGTATTCGTTATTTTCTACTGGACGTGGATATTGGTATTGACCGGCAGACTGCTCAGAAAACAGCCTTACTGGTTATGATCCTCGGGGTCGTTATTACCCTCTGGTTTGTCTGGTATCTATTTAAGAGCTAAAAAAACAGGATTATTATGAGGGCACGGACATGAGCTATCAGGCAAAAGGACTTCAGGCATGGTTATATCAGCGCTTAACCGGGGCTTTTATGGTGCTCTATATCCTCTATTTTCTTAGTGTTATATTGACTCAGGATCAAATGACCTACCTGCAATGGGTTAACTGGTTTTCCCACCCGTTAATGAACATCGCAACCGGCCTGTTTTTTCTCCATCTGGCTTATCATGCCTGGGTTGGTATGCGGGATATTGTGCTGGATTATGTGTCTAACGACAGCCTTCGATTATTAACTCTGGCCGGTATCAGTTTTTTTCTGATCACTTCGAGTCTGTATTTATTACGGATCCTGTTCTCCCTGTCATTAAATGTTTAACAATGAGACCTTAGCTGAATGAATATTGCGCAAAGAAAATTTGATACTCTGGTTATTGGCGCCGGCGGCGCAGGTCTTAGAGCTGCACTGCAGCTATCGCAGGCGGATGCAACCGT
>JALSUJ010000119.1 GCA_027071355.1 Gammaproteobacteria bacterium
ATGGATTTGTATGTCAATGAATAAATCCAACAATTCACTAAACTTAATAATACCATTGCTTCACTGTACACGATTTTTCAACCAATAAAGAGTAAATTGATACCCTTAAGAAGATATTGATCTGACCTTTGTTTATAAAAAACAAGCTGCCAGATCAAATTAAAAAACCATAACTAATGAAGATCTAGCTTCTTAGCAATTGCTTTCCATCCAGATGGCAGATGATGTGAAATACCTTTGTGACATTGAATACAGGATGTTTTTCCTTTATTAAAACTATCTTCATGTCTTTCAACGCTACGGGGTTCCTGTTTTGCAAAGTCCATATTCATGGCAGAATGACAAGTTTTACATTCTTTTGAATTATTGGCTTTAAATCGTTTCCATTCACTTATTGCCATATCCAGTCGCTTTTTCTTAACCACCTTACTGGTTTTTTTGCCATTTTTATGCTTTTGACCAGCATGACAGTTATTACAACCTGCCTGTACTCCAGTACGATTAATATAATGCACACTTTCCTGAAATTCACTGGCTTGTTCAGTATGACAGGATTCACAATCTTGTAGAACTTTTAAATCCTCAGAAAAAACTGAAGAAGAATAAAACATACCAAACATTATCAGACTAAGAAAAAATCCTGAATAGATCGGTTTTCTTATTTGTTCTCTTATAGAGAGTATTAGTAACAGTTTCATTGATAGTTTCTCCAAACTTAAGCCAGACTAGTTTTTAAAATCATTATTAACAAGAGGCTTGGTATAAGCCTGAGGCACATGACACTGAGTACAGAAATAACGCCCTGTTGTGATCTGACGTAATTTTTTTCCCTCTCGTGTCCGATAATGACTTTTAGGCGGCCTGACTGCGTTGGTTATTTTTTGATTTTCTTTACTATGACAACCTAAGCAGCTGTTTTCATCCAGGGTGATACGGGTTTTATCAATACTATGAGGTATAAGCGGAGGTTGATCTTCATAATTAACATCAATACCCCCATCCACGGCCATAGTACGTCGATTTGGAATCATTTCTGATTCCTCATCAACACCCACCGAACCCCGCAATGATTGAATTTCTTCTGCCATTGCTGTACCTGTCTGAAACAGGATAGATATTAAAGAAAATAAAAGTGTACAAACGAGTATTTTCATTGGTTGTTTCTCCTATGCCTTCTCTATTCTTACGACACATTTCTTATAATCTGTTTCTTTTGATAATGGGTCGGTAGCATCTAAAACCAGTTTATTTACAATACGACGGGCATCAAAGAATGGAACAAAAACCAGGCCTTTGGGAGGTTTGTTTCGACCACGAACATTCACCCTTGTTGTAATTTCACCACGGGGGCTTATAATTTTTACTTTAGAGCCATTTCTAAGACCTCGCTTACGGGCATCGCCTGGATTCATATAGACCAGAGCATCTGGTACGGCTTTGTGTAATTCGGGTACCCGATTAGTCATTGAACCTGTATGCCAGTGCTCAAGAACACGACCGGAACATAACCATAGATCAAATTCTTCATTTGGTATCTCTGGTGGCGGCTCATAAGGTGCAAAAATAATATTAGCTTTACCATCCGGTTTACCATAAAAATAGACATCCCCTTTTGCCACTTTAGGATTTAGTTTCTTTACAAAGGGATCATAGCCTTCTCTATAACGCCATAATGTTTCTTTACCATCAACCACCGGCCAGCGTAATCCACGCACTTTATGATAGACATCAAAGGGTGCCTGATTATGCCCCACTTTTGGTCCTTCGGTCTGGAATCTGCGATACTCTTCAAACAGGCCTTTTTGTACATAATAACCAAAGTGTTTTGATTCATCATTATGATAGATATTATCATCCTGATCTTTAACCGTATCATTTTTATAGGGAAATTTATTAACCTGTCCATTTTTAAAGAGTACCTGATATAAAGTTTTACCTTTATATTCCGGCATTTTAGCAACCAGTTCTTTTCCCCATGCCTCTTCTACAGTAAAACGCTTGGAAAA
Organism: Gammaproteobacteria bacterium; assembly: GCA_027071355.1. Classification (GTDB taxonomy): domain Bacteria; phylum Pseudomonadota; class Gammaproteobacteria; order GRL18; family GRL18; genus JANELJ01. The sequence goes on from JALSUJ010000119.1 coordinate 2,007, forward strand.
CTCCATAATTTGCCATAAATCAGATCTGGATTCACCAGGAGCCTGAACCTGCTGACGCCAAAGCTGAGTTCGACGCTCTGCATTTCCAAAACCACCTTCCTTTTCTGCCCACATTGATGTTGGCAAAACTAAATCAGCCGATACTGCAGAAATGGTTGGATAGGGATCAGAAACGGTAATAAAGTTAGCAGGATCTCTCCATCCTGGCAGTATTTCTACATTAACGTTGGGGCCTGCCTGCATATTATTATTACATTGCTGCCAATAGCAGTTCATCTTTTTGTCTTTAAGCATTCTCTGCATAAGCACAGCATGATAGCCAACTTTTGGATTAATGGTACCTTTAGGTAATTTCCATATTTTTTCTGCTACTTCTCGATGTTTTGGTTTTTTTACTACATAATCAGCAGGCAATCTGTGGGCAAAGGTGCCTACTTCTCGGGCTGTACCACAGGCAGAGGGTTGACCGGTTAAGGAGAAAGGACTATTACCCGGTTCAGATATTTTTCCCATTAAGAGATGTATATTGTAGACCAGACCATTCATCCAGACCCCACGAGTATGCTGATTCATTCCCATTGTCCATAAAGATAAAATCTTTTTATCTGGATCGGCATAGAGTTTGGCTAAACGCAGGAGTTTATCCTGTGGCACTTTGGAATGTTTGGAAGTGTATTCCAGAGTATATTTAGAAACAGCTTTAGCATATTCATCAAAACTCATATTTGATAATTTGCCTTTACCTGAATTTTTAGCTTTAACTTCTAAAGGGTGCTCCGGACGTAAACCATATCCGATGTCTGTAACGGTTTTTTTAATATTGACATGATCATTTAAAAACTTTTTGTCATAGGCCTTATTCTGAATAATATAATTGGCGATATAGTTGGCGATTATCAAATCTGTTTGAGGTTCAAAAATCATACCATTATCAGCCAGTTCAAAACTACGATGCTTGTAAGTAGACAAAACATGAACTTCTGAACCATCCCTCGTTAAACGAGTATCAACCAGTCTAGACCATAAAATCGGATGCATTTCTGCCATATTGGAACCCCATAGAACAAAGGCATCCGCATGTTCTAAATCATCATAACTACCCATGGGTTCATCTATACCAAATGCCCGCATAAAGCCACCAACAGCAGAAGCCATACAATGGCGCGCATTAGGATCAAGGTTGTTTGAACGTAAGCCCGCTTTCATAAATTTTGATGCCGCATAACCTTCAAAAATTGTCCATTGACCAGAACCAAACATGCCTACCCCAGAAGGACCTTTCTCATTTAAGGCCGCTTTCCATTTTTCAGCCATAACATCAAAAGCCTCATCCCAGGAAACCTGTTCAAATTCTCCTTCCTTATCATACTTGCCATCTTTTTTACGTAACAAAGGGGTCGTTAGTCGATCAGAACCGTACATTATTTTTGATAAAAAATAACCCTTAATACAGTTTAAACCTTTATTTACATCTGAATCCGGGTCACCTTGAGTGGCAACAATACGGCCATCTCGGGTACCCGCCAGGACACTACAACCAGTACCACAGAAACGACAGGGAATTTTATCCCAACGGATATCTTCCTCCTCATCGTCTTCATCTTTGGCATGAACTAATTGGACAGCAGAAAGACTAAGCCCCGCTGTTGATGCCGCTGCAGCTATAGCCTGTGATTTTATAAAGTCACGTCTTGACAATTTCATTTTACATCCCCCTGTACCATGGATAATTTTGTGTGCTTATTAAAAGTTAATTTATTCAAAGCTAATTTGTCCTGTTCAATATCCAGGTCTTCCTGATATTCATAAACCAGAGATATACTCATAACACCATTCATATGGCTCATATTAGTCATCGCTTTACTACAATATTCACGGCTGGGGTGGTCAATACTTATAACCATTTTACCTTGCTCATTACGAGCATGAACTTCAACACCATCCATTGCATTTAATAAATTGTTTACCTCTTCAATATTTTGAGGCCTTGCCAATACAACCAAACTACAAATAGTCATTGGTCCTCCTAAGTGATATAAACCAATAGTCAAAATGAGAATTTTTTTTGGAAATAGCGTGATCAGATGACTTTTAATGTCATTTTTCATAAACACCAAGCACTATTAATCCGGCATAAAACCATTTTTCGGTTTAATGCTTCTATGATGTTGTCAGAAAAGGTATTATTTTTTGGGTTTGTTGAGAGTCCGGCTGGGCCGCCTCATCCATATGCGAATGCAAATCAACAAGTTATTATTATTTAAACCTTATAAAAGGTCTGATTTATAATTTTATTAGTTAGCAGGATAAGCAATTTAATATTTATTTTCAATAAAAAACCCGAATTGTTGCATATTTTATTTATCTTAATGGTACGATTATTGTCTGGATTGTCGGATTAAGATATTAAAATAATTCGAGTTTTCGCATTTGTGCGGCAACAGCTAGTCATTTCTACAGCCCCAGTTTAGCCCACATTTCATCCACCTTTTTAACCACCATTTCATCTTTAACAATGGCACGCCCCCATTCACGAGTGGTTTCACCAGGCCATTTATTGGTGGCATCCATACCCATTTTTGAACCCAGGCCGGACACTGGAGAAGCAAAATCCAGATAATCAATAGGGGTATTTTCCACCAGCAGGGTATCCCTGGCCGGATCCATACGAGTGGTCATTGCCCAGATCACGTCATTCCAGTCCCGGACATTAACATCATCATCACAGACAATAACAAATTTGGTGTACATAAACTGGCGCAGAAAAGACCAGACGCCAAACATTACCCGTTTAGCATGACCGGGATATTGTTTTTTCATGCTCACTACTGCCATTCGATAGGAACAGCCTTCCGGAGGCAGATAAAAATCACTAATTTCCGGAAACTGCTTTTGCAGAATAGGTACAAACACCTCATTTAAAGCCACCCCCAGCACGGCCGGTTCATCAGGTGGTCGTCCGGTATAGGTACTGTGATATACCGGATCCTTACGCATGGTAATGCGTTCAATAGTAAACACCGGGAAACTGTCCACTTCATTATAATATCCGGTATGATCCCCAAATGGACCTTCCGGTGCCTCATCTCCGGGTTCCAGATAACCTTCCAGTACGATTTCACTGCTTGCCGGCACATGCAGATCATTGCCCATAGATTTAACCAGCTCTGTTTTGGAGCCGCGTAATAAACCGGCAAAGGCATACTCTGACAGGGCATCCGGCACTGGTGTTACAGCCGCCAGTATAGTAGCCGGATCGGTACCTAATGCCACCGACACGGGAAAACGCTCACCGGGATGTTTTTCCTGCCATTCCCGATAATCCAGTGCGCCGCCCCGATGTGCCAGCCAGCGCATAATAACCCTGTTTTTAGCAATCACCTGCTGGCGGTATATACCCAGATTCTGCCGCTCTTTATTGGGTCCCCGAGTCACCACCAGTCCCCAGGTGATTAATGGCCCGGCATCTTCCGGCCAGCAGGTCTGAATCGGCAGACGATTCAGATCCACCTCATCACCTTCCATAACTATTTTCTGACAGGGTGCCCGTTTAACAATTTTGGGTGCCATATCCAGTACCTTGCGATACATGGGCAGGGTCTGCAGGGCAGCTTTAAAGCCTTTAGGCGGTTCAGGTTCTTTTAAGAAAGCCAGCAGTTTGCCGATCTCGCGTAATTCCGATACCTTATCTTCACCCATACCCAGAGCCACCCGACGTGGCGTGCCAAACAGGTTGGCCAGCACGGGTATGTTATGACCTACCGGATTTTCAAATAACAGGGCAGGGCCACCGGCTCTGAGTACCCGATCAGCAATTTCTGTCATTTCCAGATCAGGATCAACCGGGTGCTTAATACGTTTTAACTCACCTATCTCTTCCAGTTTATCAACAAATTCGCGCAAGTCTTTGTATTTCATAAAAACCTTTAAAAATAAACACTTAAATATCATACTAAACGTTTAGCAGTTGAAAAAAAACTTTAAAAAAATAATTAAAATTGAGTCATAGTATATTGCATTGAACTATTTTAGAGCTACAATGTCTATATGAGTAGGTAACTTAATGCACACAGCAGTAGCAAGTTACTTATAGGTGTCTCGTGGAAGCAAGAGGCTCCCTAATCATTACATTTCCTTTGATTATTTAATCAAGCCGGGGTTCATCCCACCCCGGCATTTTTATACCTGTCAGGTATTTAACCGTCTAAATACGATACCCGCCATGACGTCTGCGATTGATAATATCCATTATAAAAAGTCCCACAAAAAAACCGGCACCACCAATTACAAGCACTAGCAGATAGTCCTTTTTAAACCAGCCCCTGTTAAAAAAAGAGGAGGTTTCCTCCCCGGACTGTAGCTCATCATTGACACGAATTGTAATATTATCGGTATCCTGTCCTGTAGCCAGAGCGGCAATTTTGCTCAAACGCTGTTTAAGTTGCTGATTTATCTTTCTGGCATTTTCCTTTTGTGCCTGTCTATCCTGAAAATCCAGCTGTTCCCAGGCTTTAAGTTCTTCTTTTAAACCCGCAATAGTGTCTTCATAAGTTGTTATTTTTTCCTCCAGGGCACTGTTTTTATCTGCTGCAACGGGAGAACCGGGCTGAAGTTGTTCCTGTAACTTCTGCAACTGTGCTTCAAGCTCCGCAACCCTGGACTCTGCTGGCTGTTCTATGGTGATAAACTGATTGGAAAGCCAGCCTTTACTGCCATCTTTTAATTGTACCTGACTGAATTCTTGTTCCGCTTTTAAAATACTGATGGTATCACCACCACGAACCAGCTTAACAACCGGACTGTCCATTGCCGGACGGGTATGCAGACCCAGTTGTAAATGAGTGGTGATGTAATAGCCTTCTGCTATGGCATCTTCTGCCTGAGCCAGTACCAGAAATAAAAAAAGCCCGAATCCTGCGCAATACCTTAATTTATACCAGAAAAAATTTAAATCCCAGGCGGTTGTCATCATTAGCTCTCCAGACTTTTTAATTATTATTGTAACTACTCAATATAAATTACCGTATCAGGTAAGTCATGCTAAATAGTTACATTATTAGTATCTATTCAGACAATCGAAAATCCGTAACAGGAATTGGGTATTCCTGTTACTTAAGAGTGTATAAGTTAAATTAGCTGAGTAGTTACCATTATTATTATGCATTTATACCACTATGTCTCAGCAAAGCATCAATTTGAGGTTTGCGGCCTCTAAAGCGTATAAACAATGTCATGGGATCTTCAACCCCACCCATTTCCAGAATCGTATGCAGGAATTTATCTCCTGTCGTTCGATCAAATATGCCATTTTCCTCAAACAGAGAAAAGGCATCTGCGGATAAAACCTCCGCCCATTTATAGCTATAATAACCTGCCGCATAGCCGCCGGCAAAAATATGTGAAAAACTATGCTGAAAACGGTTAAATTCCGGTACTTTAAATACCGCTACCTGTTGACGAACCTGATCCAGGGTAGATTGTATTTGCGGCTGACCGTTTAACTGATAATTCATATGCAGCTTAAAATCAAACAGGGCAAATTCCAGTTGTCTGAGCATTTGCATGCCGGACTGGAAATTTTTGGCTGCCTGCATTTTAGCAAATAATTCATCCGGCAGCGTTGCTCCACTTTGATAATGGCAGGCAATCAGATTCAATGATTCTTTCTCCCAGCACCAGTTTTCCATAAACTGACTGGGCAGTTCGACTGCATCCCACGGGACACCGTTTATACCCGAGACCCCCGAATAATCCACCTGAGTCAGCATATGATGCAGACCATGACCAAATTCATGGAACAGGGTAGTGACTTCATCATGGGTAAATAAAGCCGGTTGATCACCAATTGGCGGTGTAAGATTACAGGTTAAATAGGCCACGGGGATCTGTATCACACCCTGCTCAGCATGACGAACAATACATTCATCCATCCAGGCTCCACCGCGTTTTTGCGGCCGGGCATATAGGTCCAGATAGAATTGCCCCCTTAATACACCCTGTTGATCTTTAATTTCATAAAAACGCACGTCCGGATGCCAGGTTTCCACGCCTGCCACTGCTTCAATCTTAATACCGTAAAGCCTGTGTACAATACCAAACAGACCGGCAATTACCCGGTGTTCCGGGAAGTAGGGTTTAAGCATTTCCTGGGAAATTTCATAATTATGATGCCTGAGCTTTTCAGCCACGAAATTCAAATCCCATGCCTGCAGCTCAGTAATGTTCAGATGCTCTGCGGCATACAGCTTTAGTTCATCAATATCCTGTTGTGCCACCTGTCTGGAACGATCCGCCAGTTGCTGTAAAAAATCAGTCACTTCATCAGTGCTTTCCGCCATTTTAGTGGCCAGGGAATATTCGGCATAATTGGCAAAACCCAGTAAATAAGCCATTTCCTGCCGCAGTTTCAGCAATTGTTCCATAGTCTGAGAATTATCCCATTGACCCGCATCCGGCCCCTGATCCGAGGCGCGGGTCGCATAGGCGGTATAAAACTGCTGTCTTATCTCGCGCGAATCGGCATGGGTCATAATGGCAAAATAACTGGGAAACTGAAGATTAAACACCCAGCCGTCCTGCTGTTCCTGCTCCGCAGTCTGTTGGGCCATAGCCAGAGCAGATTCAGGCAGACCGGCCAGTAAACTCTTATCCGTAAAATGACGACTCCAGGCATTGGTCGCATCCAGGACATTATTTTCATAACCGGATCGAAGTCTGGATAACTGCTGGCGAATTTCCTTATAGCGCTGTTTTTTATCTTCATCCAGATCGATTCCCGATAGATGAAAATCGCGTAAATTATTCTCAATAATTTTCTTCTGAGCTGGGCTCAATACAGCAAATTCAGCACTGTCAGCAATGGCTTTAATCGCACGGTATAAGTCCGTATTCTGGCCCATTTCAGTATGATATTCACTGAGCAGCGGTAAACAGTGCTCATGAGCTGCCCGCAGAGGTTCAGAGTTTCTAACCGAGTTTAAATGGCTGACCGGTGACCAGGCACGGCTGAGTCGATCATCCATTTCCTGCAAGGGCTGCAGCAGGTTTTCCCAGTTATACTGCCCCAGATTATCCGCCAGCAGCTGCTTTATCTTTGCCCGATTATCTGCCAGCAGGAATTCAATAGCAGGTATAATATGCTCAACTTCAATCTGTCCAAAGCGGGGCAGACTGCTAAAATCAAGTAAAGGATTATTCATAAATTTCCAGTTTAATTGCTGTATACTCTTAAATAGTGTGCATCAATTTATTGCTGCACACTAGCAGCACTAAACATGTGCCGCTCATTTTCAACGACTGTAAGTCGTAGAAAATGGAGCAAAAGAAAAATCACACTTTTTCTGTAAAAATACACCCGGGACTATTCAATAAGGGCCAATATGGCTATACTGAATCAAGCCTGATTTATACAGGCCTTTCAGCTGGAAAAACCAGTTAAATGAACCTTCAAACACTTCATCTGAGACCTATAGCCTGACCATGAAACCATCTGCTGTTCGTAGCCTGTTATTTATCCTGTTAATACCGCTTCTGGGCGTTGCTCAGGCCGCTGCTAATTATAATACCGGGGCGCTCTATTTTGCCAACGGTGACTATAACACGGCAATGCAGATCTGGGCACCCCTGGCACGAGAGGGCAATCCTGCAGCTCAGTATTCCATTGGTCTGCTCTATGATCAGGGTAAGGGCGTTAAAAAAGACCCGGTCATGGCACTAAAATATTTTAAGGCTGCAGTTAAACAGAACCTGCCGGCAGCAGAATATTATCTGGGCGTTAAATACTATGCGGGTCTGGGCATAAAAAAAGATTATCAAAAAGCACTGCCGCTAATAACCAGAGCCGCACAACAGGATCACTTACAGGCACAGTTTCAACTGGCCATGTTTTATGAACAGGGTATTGGCACTCAAAAAGACATCACTCAGGCTACTCAATGGTTTCTCCGTGCCGCTGAGAATGGTTTTGGTCCAGCACAACATAGTCTGGCAGCACGCTATCTGACCGGACACGGTGTCGGTCTGAATCTTGAAAAAGGGGTTTTCTGGCTGCAAAAAGCAGCCGAACAGAACGATGCCGATGCCATGCGGGATCTGGGCTTTTTATATTATCAGGGAATGGGTGTCAAAAAAGCCTGGAACAAAGCAGTGGAACTGCTTTCATACCCGGCAGAAGAGGGCAGTTCTCTGGCGCAGTTTATTCTGGGTGAAATTTACGCTCAGGGCGGCTTTGGCGTCAGACAAAACCGTTATCAGGCCAAAGTCTGGTATACCAGAGCAAAGCATTCCGGCAACAGGGATGCCCAGCAACGTCTGACTCAACTGGCTGCCGGTAAAATTAAAGGTTCATCACCCCAAACCCGCAGCACCTCATCATCCAGCAGTCCATCTAGTTCAAAAAAGACCTCTAGGACTGTTTCATTTAAAAATATCGGTACTCAAACTAAAGATACCCGGCAATTTTTACTCCTGGATAATAATCATTACACCATTCAGATTATCCAGGTACGAAAAATTCAAAGCATTAATAAAATCATCAGCCATTATAAAGACCCGCAAACCTATGTGCTGAAAATTATGCGCAATAATGAGCCGTTTTATGTATTAACCTATGGTGATTTTAATAACTACAAAGAAGCAAAAAAGACTTCTGAAAATTTACCCACAGCATTGCAATTATCTTCCAGCCCCTGGATAAGAAAGATAAAACAGCTTAAAGCATTGGTACCTGCCGACACTTAAGGGCTGTGACTCTACTGAGGATATCAGCAATCGCTAAACAATCCCGAAAAGCTATAACTATCTAGTCCATCCGGAAGTTGCCTTCCTGGCAATTTACCGGAACGCAAAAGAAAAAGTGTGATTTTTCTTTTGCTCCATTTTCAACGACTTACGGTCGTCAAAAATGAGCGGCGCATTCTTGCACAAGTTATATGAACCAGTCATGAATCAGCTCATAAACCTTGTATGTTAAATGTTACGCTTATTTTCAGAAAATTATAGTATATATGAAAAACAGCTTATTATGTCCTGATATAAAAAAACATCCCGCCTTTTTTGTCTCATTTGCTTCTGGACAGGGACTACAGGTTGATAATTTTACCCAAAGCCCACACAATAGAAACATTATTGTTATTTTTTCGGGTCACTCCTTATGTCTAAACATTATGATTTAATTTCCATTGGTGCCGGCAGCGGCGGTCTTTCTGCAGCAGAACGAGCAGCTCAATACGGTAAAAAGTGTGCTGTTATTGAAAGCAACGAAGTGGGCGGCACCTGCGTCAATATCGGCTGTGTGCCCAAAAAAGTCATGTGGAATGCTGCTAATATTGCTCATGCCATACACAGTGCCCCTGATTATGGCTTTGATGCCCATAGCAAAGGTCTGAACTGGGGTAAGCTGGTCATGCAGCGGGAAAATTATATTGGCGGTATTATTGACTGGTACGGTAATTATCTGGCTGATTCCAATATTGACTATATTGAAGGCAGCGCACGCTTTGTGGATAGCCATACCCTGGAAGTGGATGGTAAACAGTATACTGCCGATCATATTGTCGTTGCGCCGGGTGGTTACCCCATTGTACCGGATATTTCCGGAGCCGATCTGGGTATGACATCCAATGGCTTTTTTGAACTGGATGAGCAGCCCGACCATATTGCCATTATCGGTTCCGGCTATATTGCCGTTGAACTGGCCGGGCTAATGAGCGCTCTGGGCAGCCAGGTTACCTTATTGATCCGCGGTGGTCATGTCCTGGGTAATTTTGATGATATGCTGCAGGGTGCCCTGGCCAAGGTGCTGCAGGATGATCCTAACCTGGTGTTACTCACCACTACCGAAGTCACTGAAGTGGCTGAAAATGATGATGGCAAACTGACTCTGCACTGTACCAATAACCAGCAGGTTAATAATGTCGATGCGCTTATCTGGGCTATAGGTCGAGCACCTAATACCGCCGATCTGAATCTTGAAGCTGCGGGAGTAATCATGGATAAAAATGGTTTTATTCCCAGTAACGAATATGAAGAAACCAATGTTAAGGGTATTTATTCACTGGGTGATGTCAATGGTAAAGCCGCACTGACACCTGTAGCAATTGCTGCTGCCCGACGACTGTCTGATCGTCTGTTTAATAATATGCCTGAGCGCAAACTGGATTATTCCAATATTGCCTCTGTCGTCTTTAGTCACCCACCCATTGCAACCATTGGACTGTCTGAAAAACAGGCTCGCGAAACGCATGGTGATTCTGTAAAAGTATTTAGCACCAGTTTTACTTCTATGTCTCATGCCTTTACCAAACATAAAGTACCCACTGCCATGAAACTGGTTTGTGTCGGAGCTATGAAGAAGATTATTGGCATTCATATCATTGGCCCCGGCGCGGACGAAATGATGCAGGGCTTTGCCGTTGCCGTTAAAATGGGTGCTACCAAGGAAGATTTTGATAATACCGTAGCTATTCACCCCTGTAGTGCCGAAGAACTGGTGACCATGCGCTAAGCTCTGTAACAGGACTGACAATGAATATAAGACCTTTTAAAAACCATATACCGGAAATTGGTCAGAACACTTATGTTGATGAAAGTGCAGTGCTCATCGGGCAGGTAACAATAGGCTCAGATTGTTCCATCTGGCCAAACACCACCCTTCGCGGCGATGTAAACTGGATTAAAATTGGTAATAATACCAGTATTCAGGATGGCAGCGTACTGCATGTAACCCATGACCATCCGGAAAAACATCCCGGTGGTTTTCCTCTGACTATTGGCAGTCAGGTTACCGTGGGCCATAATGTTGTCTTACATGGCTGTACAATTGAGGATAACTGTCTAATTGGTATGGGGGCCATTATTCTTGATGGTGTACATATTGAAAAAAATGTATTTATCGCTGCCGGAGCACTGGTGTCCCCCAATAAAACCCTGGCAAGCGGCTATTTATATGTTGGTTCTCCGGCCAGAAAGTTACGCCCGTTGTCAGAAGAAGAAATAAACTCATTGCAGTATTCAGCGGATCATTATGTACGCTTAAAAAATGAATATCTCCAAGTTTAACCATCTATCATAAATTTCCGTATCTACCTCTTTCTAAATAGTTACTCTATTTTATGATCTGATATTTCTTCCAGAACAGCAGTTAAATGGGCAATATTAATGGGTTTAACCAGAAAGCGGTCCATCCCCGAGCTATAGCAGATCTCAGCTTCACCATCCATTGCATTAGCTGTTAATGCCACAATAGGTATGTGCTGCTGTTCGTCTTCTATCTCACGTATGGTTTCAGTGGCCTCATAACCATCCATAACCGGCATCTGGCAATCCATAAAAACAGCCTGGTACGGTGTCTTCTGCCAGGCTTTAACTGCCTGCTGTCCATTTTCCACCACGTCCACCTCACAGCCTGCTTTTTGCAATAGTGTTTTAGCCACCATCTGATTAACTTTATTATCTTCGGCCAGTAATATCTTTAGATGAATTTTTTTATCGGTACTGATTTCATCTTCCGAAATCCGTGAACGACCTTCTATAAAGTGCTTACAGGTAAGTATCTGATAAATAAAATTCTTAAAAACGGATATGGTAACAGGTTTTTTGATAAAACCATTCAGACCAATAGTCTGATATCGTTCTGCCAGCCCGGTTTCAGATTTATTATTAATAACAACCGCTTTTAAAACCGCCTTTTTCTGTATTACTTTTAAATCCTCTAATAAACTTTTAATGGAATTATCAGATATATTTTCACAGAAAATAATTAAAACGTCTTTAATAAAATTATTTTTTATGTCCGTCTTTTTATCAAAAAGAAAATCTTTTGCTTTATCTGTATCGGGAAAGAATTGAACCTGTGCCTGCCATTGCTCCAGCATTTCCTGCATTATTGTTCTGCCCAATGGCTGTCCAC
>JALSUJ010000120.1 GCA_027071355.1 Gammaproteobacteria bacterium
TCAGCACAGGCACGTATTATGCGTACAGCAATTTCCCCGCGATTGGCAATAAGTATTTTTTTTATCACCTGAACTCCCTGTTTGAAGGTCTGTTTGTTAGGTTTGCTGAGCTAAGAATAGGGCTTATTTTAGTGGCTTGTCAATATTGTCCCGTTTTCAAAATAAAAATAAATTAAATCCGTAAAGATTTTGAAAACAATATTTAAAAACCTTAAAATAAGGGATTATCTTGAATGGTTTCAAATTTAATGTTTGTTTGGTGTCCTGTTCAAGTTAGGTATAAACGGCAGGTCTATGGCGGAACGCATACCACAGAGAATTGATCACTACAGGTATACCGATAAAGGGGTCACCCTGGAGGGTATCATCACTGAGCTGGAGTCGGATAAAGATTTACTTCGTCTGCAGGCGTCAGTTATCAATCAACAGGGTGTTATACATTATCATCTTGAGTTTGATAAAGACCGTATTGATAATCGCTTCGTCCATGGTCATATTGAGGCGAAAGTCATTATGCAATGTCAGCGTTGTATGGAAAACTTTAGTCTGGATCTGAATTGTGATGTGTCTATTGCTTTTGTTCATGATGACTTTGAACAAAAACAGGCAGAAGACTCTGGTTATGATGTTTTCTGGTTGTCTGAAAAAGAACTCTTTGATCCCAGAATACTGATTGAAGATGAATTGTTGCTGGCTTTGCCGCAAATTGCAATGCATCCTGAATCGGATTATGGAACAGCCTGTCAGATACAGTACCCTGTTCCTGAAAATAAACAGAATTTTGACCTGGATGCAGCAGTATCCGAGTCTGAACAAAACGAAATAGTGCCGGAGGAGGATAATCCTTTTGCGGTTTTAAGGCAGTTAAAGAAATAAACTTTTTTTATTATTAATTTTATTATTGTAAGTTCTGAGGAAAATCTAATGGCAGTTCAAAAAAACAAATGTACACCCGCTCGCCGTGGTATGCGTCGTTCACATGATGCGCTGAGTAGTGCAACTTTATCTATTGATCCAACTAGCGGAGAAACTCATCGTCGTCACCATGTGACAGAAGATGGTTATTACAAAGGCCGTAAGGTTATAAACAAGTAAGACTTACTTTAAAATCATTTGCTTACAGAAATCTTTTAAAGATAATTCATAACAGCAGGTGATTGAACAAAGTATGTTCTGCCTGTTTTTACAACAAAGCCTCAGAAAATTTCTGGGGCTTTGTTTTTTTACCTTTACTCTGAATGTGTAAATGATAAATAAACAAAATAACAGCACAATTGCAATTGATGCCATGGGCGGTGATGTCGGGCTGGGGGTTACCATTCCTGCTGCGGTCAATATTGCCAGGGAATATCCGCGACTAAAGATTATTCTGGTGGGTGATAAACCGTCTATAGAAGAAAAACTTCAGGATTATCCTGATAATATTTGTCAGCGTATGAATATTCAGCACACCACACAGGTGGTGGGAATGGATGAAAAACCAGCTATCGCTTTACGTGGTAAAAAAGATTCTTCCATGCGGGTTGCCATTAACAAGGTTAAGCTCCAAGAAGCTGATGCCTGTGTCAGTGCCGGTAATACCGGTGCTTTGATGGCAACGGCCCGGTTTGTACTGAAAACACTTCCCGGCATTGATCGCCCGGCCATCTGTTCTGCTATTCCTACTCAGACCGGGCATACTCATATGCTGGATCTGGGCGCTAACGTAGAACTTTCCGCTGGTCATTTACTGGAATTTGCAGTCATGGGCTCAGTATTAACGAATGCCATTGACGGCATTAATAATCCTTCTATTGGTCTGCTGAACATTGGTCAGGAGGAAATGAAAGGCAATGAGCAGGTTCAACAGGCAGCCGGTCTGATTTCCAGCAGTACCTTAAATTATTATGGTTTTATAGAAGGCGATGATATCTATAAAGGGGTTGTTGATGTGGTGGTTGCTGATGGTTTTGTGGGGAATATTTCTCTAAAAACATCAGAAGGTGTGGCAAAAATGATCATTTACTATATTAAGCAGGAGTTTAATAGAAACTGGTTAACGCGACTCGCTGGTTTAATCGCCATGCCGGTATTAAAAGCGTTCAAGAGTAAGATAGACCCTAGAATTTATAATGGTGCCAGTTTGCTGGGACTGAGAGGTATTGTGGTAAAAAGTCACGGCGGGGCTGATGTGTTTTCATTTACCAATGCCATTCGTGTTGCTATTCTGGAAGTTGAAAATAATGTACCTGAACGCATTAGTAAGGTGTTACAGGACTCTTTAGTAGAACAATCGGCACATATTGCATAATAATTTTTACCCTGAAAAACAAAAATAACAATAAAATTAAACCTTCAAATTTAGACCTGTATCAGCAGGAAACTGTTTTTTGTGTGATATAATTTTTCGTTTCTATTTATAATTTTTGTAACTACTCAGCAAGATGTAATTTTATAAGACTATTTATAATATGCTGTTCTAATTTGTGTTGAGTAATTACGTATTTATTGGCTTAAGGCTGTTTAGATGTATTCTCGTATTATGGCAACCGGCAGTTTTCTGCCAGAAAAAGTATTAACCAATCACGATCTGGAAAAACTGGTAGACACCACGGATCAATGGATTACCGAACGCACCGGTATCAAGCAGCGGCATATAGCTGATGAAGATCAAACTACCTGTGATTTAGCTGAAGCGGCGGCTAGAAATGCACTGCAGCAGGCTGCTATTGATCCTCAGTCAATTGATCTGATTATTGTTGCCACCACAACACCCGATAAAGTTTTTCCCAGTACTGCCTGTTTATTGCAACAACGTCTTGATATTCATGGCTGTCCTGCCTTTGATGTACAGGCGGTCTGTACCGGCTTTATTTATGCGCTGGACATTGCGGATAAATATATCAAAACGGGAGCCGCCAGACGGGCTCTGGTTATTGGTGCAGAAACCCTGTCGCGTATTGTAGACTGGACTGATCGCACCACCTGCGTACTGTTTGCTGATGGTGCCGGGGCGGTTATTCTGGAAGCCAGTGACGAACCGGGTATATTATCCTCACATATTCATGCTGATGGCAGTTTTGCTGAATTGCTTAATACCAATGGTGGTATTTCTGATACCAATCCAGACGGACTGGATGCCGTACATATTGAAATGAAAGGCAATGAAGTATTTAAAGTAGCGGTGAATACTCTGGGACGTATTGTGGATGAGACTCTGGCTGCAAATAATATGGAAAAGTCAGATATAGACTGGCTGGTCCCTCATCAGGCGAATATCAGAATTATAAATGCCACTGCCAGAAAACTTAAAATGTCTACTGACCATGTTGTCACTACGGTACAAAACCAGGGTAATACTTCGGCGGCATCTGTACCGCTGGCACTGGATACTGCAGTCAGAGACGGTCGAATCAAACGCGGAGAAACCATCCTTCTGGAAGCCTTCGGCGGTGGTTTTACCTGGGGTTCTGCCCTTATAAAATACTGATGTAATTATTAAGGAACCAATATGTCAATTGCATTTATCTTTCCCGGTCAGGGTTCCCAGTCTGTTGGTATGCTGGGCAGTATTGCTGAACAAAACCCGGTCTATGGTGAAATTGTCACTTCCGTTTTTAATCAGGCCAGTGAGGTCCTGGGGTTTGACCTCTGGGACATGACTCAAAACGGTCCCGGGGCTGAACTGAATAAAACCCAGCATACGCAGCCGGCCATGCTGGCGGCCGGTTACGCTATCTGGCAGATCTGGAAAACTAAAAACGGACCCATGCCTGCCGTAATGGCGGGACATAGTCTGGGAGAGTATACAGCTTTAGTCTGTGCCGATGCGCTGAATTTCTCAGATGCCGTAGATCTGGTTTATCATCGCGGCCAGTTTATGCAGGACTCAGTGGCTTCAGGAGCAGGTGCTATGGCTGCCATTCTCGGGCTGGAAGATGATGCGGTTGTTAAGGTTTGTGAACAGACGGCTGCCCAGTTTGAGCAGGAAGGTCAGCCCCGGGTCATTTCTGCTGTTAATTTTAACTCACCTGGACAGGTTGTTATTGCCGGGCATAGTGATGCTGTGGATCGTGCTATTGTTAACGCTAATGATGCCGGTGCAAAAAAAGCCATTAAACTGGCTGTCAGTGTCCCTTCTCATTGTGCCTTAATGGAAAGTGCGGCAGAGCAGTTAGCTTTGAAACTGGCTAATGTTGAGATAAAAGCACCGCTTATTCCTGTTATAAATAATGTTGATGTGGTTATTGAAAATGACGCACAGAAGATTAAGCAGGCTCTGGTGCAACAACTTTCACACCCGGTACGTTGGGTGGAAACAATAACGAAAATGCTGGCAGAGGGTGCGGAACAAATCGTTGAATGCGGTCCTGGTAAAGTACTGACCGGACTGAATCGTCGTATTAATCGCCGCACACCTGCTTATGCTCTCTTTGATACAACAACAATTGATAAAGCTTTTGAGGAACTCTCCTGATGTCAATGGAAAATGAAGTCGCACTGGTCAGCGGTGCAAGTCGCGGTATTGGGCAGGCTATTGCTCTAAGTCTGGGTAATAAAGGCGCTACGGTAATTGGCACCGCAACCTCTGAAAAAGGAGCTGAAAATATTACTCAATACCTGCAGGACAATAACATTAAGGGCCGGGGTATGGTGCTTAATGTGACCGAACAGGCCAGTATCGATCAATTGCTTGATGCCATGAAAAATGAATTTGCCATGCCTTCAATTCTGGTGAATAATGCGGGTATTACACGTGACAACCTGCTGATGCGTATGAAGGATGAAGAATGGGATGCGATTATTGAAACCAATCTAAGCTCCATTTTTAAATTGTCCAGAGCCTGCCTCAGAGCGATGATGAAAGCCAGAACAGGGCGCATTATCTCAATTGCTTCGGTAGTCGGGATAACCGGTAATGCCGGACAGACTAATTATGCTGCAGCAAAAGCCGGGATCTTTGGTTTTACCAAATCACTGGCCAGAGAAGTGGGTTCTCGGGGCATTACAGTCAATGCTGTAGCACCCGGATTTATAGATACAGATATGACCCGAGCCCTGTCGGATGACACTAAAAATGCATTATTAAGCCAGATCCCATTAAACAGACTGGGGCAGGCAGAAGAAATTGCTTCTGCAGTTGCCTTTCTGGCATCTGAAGATGCCTCTTATATTACTGGCGAAACGCTCAATGTAAATGGTGGTATGTATATGCCTTAAACCTGGAAAAATCAGTTGCAGTAGAGGACAACTAATTTTTCCAGATTAAAGGCAGCAAGTAAAAAAGGCTGAATAAGAACCGTATAGTTACTAAATTCTTTATGATTTTGTGTTAAATTGTTTAATTAAGCGACTAAATAGGTTTTTTTTAACATCTATACTAGTATATCGGATTATATTTCACTAAAATAGCGGCACGTAAATAAACACTCAGACTGACGGGGTTTATATCTGTCTTAAATTATTTGGGCGAATGGTTGTCTGAATAATGGTTAAAATGAAGTGTTGCATAAGAATTATGGAGATTTTATAAAATGAGTAGTGTTGAAGAAAGAGTTGCTAAAATTGTTGTAGAACAATTAGGCGTTAAAGAAGACGAAGTAAAGCCTGAATCATCTTTTGTTGATGATCTGGGTGCTGACTCTCTGGATACCGTTGAACTGGTTATGGCTCTTGAAGAAGAATTTGAAACTGAAATTCCAGATGAAGAAGCTGAAAAAATCACTACTGTTCAGCTGGCAATTGATTATATCAATGCCCATATTGACGGCTAATTAAAAAGATAGCATATCTTTTTAACACCTGATATTTCCTAAAGCCGTATTTAACATTGCACTTATTATCTGCCTTGTTAAACCGGCTTTACTTATTTATACCCGGTCATATTTGAGTAGTATGCTCATACGCAATATATTGCAGTTGATCTGTCCGGGTTAATATTTGGAGAATTTTTTTGGCTAAGAGACGAGTTGTTATTACTGGTTTGGGGATGGTTAGTCCGGTAGGATTAACGGTTACTGAATCCTGGGAAAATATCCTTGCGGGTAAAAGCGGTATCGCACCCATTGAACATTTTGATACTAGTGCCTTCAGTGTAAAATTTGGTGGTTCTGTTAAAAATTTTGATGTGGAACAATATCTGTCAAAAAAAGAGTCCAGAAAAATGGATACCTTTATTCATTATGGCATGGCTGCTGGTATTCAGGCTATTGAAGATGCCGGACTGGAAGTTACTGAAGAAAATGCCTGGCGTATCGGAGTTTCCATTGGTTCAGGAATCGGTGGCCTGCCAGGTATAGAAAAAGGCTATAACAATTTTTTAAAAGGTGGTCCGCGTAAAATATCACCATTTTTTGTGCCCAGCAATATCATTAATATGATTTCCGGCAACCTGTCCGTTAAATATGGTATGAAAGGGCCGAATCTGGCTATGGCTACGGCCTGTGCAACATCCACTCATAGTATTGGTGATGCGGCGCGTATTATTGAATATGGTGATGCCGATGTCATGATCACTGGCGGAGCAGAAATGGCCACTTCAGAAACCGGCCTGGGTGGTTTTGCCGCTGCCCGGGCATTGTCTACCCGTAATGAAGATCCTCAGGCTGCATCACGTCCCTGGGACAAGGATCGCGATGGTTTTGTACTTAGTGACGGAGCCGGTGTGGTTGTTCTGGAAGAGTATGAGTTTGCCAAAGCTCGTGGTGCGAAAATTTATGCAGAAGTACTTGGCTTTGGTATGAGTGGTGATGCTTATCATATGACCCTGCCATCCAAAGGCGGTGAAGGTGCCAGTCGCTGTATGGAGCAGGCATTAAAAAATGCGGCTTTAAATCCTGACCAGATCAATTATGTCAATGCACATGGTACCTCTACTCCGGCAGGTGATATGGCTGAAACAGAAGCGGCCAAGCGCACCTTTGGCGAGCATGCCTATAAGTTAACCATGAGTTCCACCAAGTCCATGACCGGGCATTTACTGGGAGCGGCTGGAGGGATTGAAGCGGTTTTTACTGCTCTGGCTATTCGTGATCAGGTGGCTCCACCCACGATTAACCTGGATAACCCTGATCCGCTTTGTGATCTGGATTATGTACCGATAACAGCCAGAGAAATGAAAATTGATTATGCTATTTCCAACTCTTTTGGTTTTGGCGGTACTAATGGTACATTGATTCTGGGTAAGATTTAATCTTAGTTATTTTTCTGCTGATTCTTCAGGGGGGGAATTAAATCACCCTCCTGATAAGTCAGAATTCAGAAATTTATATATTGGTCTAGTTTTTCGATATGCTGAATCACTACAATTTTATAATTTGTACCTCAGGCTGAACATGACTTCTCATTGTCAGGTGTCTGAATTATCCTTTCCCGGGATCCCTGAATTTTATCAGCTTTACCAGTATTCTCCTGAACGCTATCCTTTTTTTCTAACGAGCACTACTCAGTCTTCCTCTCATAGTTCAGATATTCATCAAAATAATGATGGTTATGACATTCTGTTTATTGAACCCGGACACCGTATAAAACTGGATAATAACGGCCTTTTAAGCAGTAGTTCAGAAGACCTTTCATCAAGCTCAGCGGAATCCTTTCTGGATTATTTTAACCAGCATTATCTGGATACGGTTAGCAATAGGAAAAATGATACTGAGGCAGGCATCTCATTACCATTTCGAGGCGGCTGGTTTATTTTTCTGTCTTATGAAATAGCCGGAGAAGTTGAGCCGATTTTAACATTACCTCGCTCTGAGCAGACTCTTCCCATCGCTTATGCCGCCAGAGTTGAACAGGCCCTGATTTTTGATCATCAACAGCAGCGCTATTTTTTTATCACTGAATCAGGCATTGATCACCAGCAGAGTTATGACACTTTATTAGCTGATATGAGTTGTGTAAAGGAGCAAACCCGGGAGATACCAAAGCAGGACAAAAATCTACAGAATGATTTACTGGCGGATCTTCAGGAGGAAGATGACAGCCGGTTTTTAAAGGCGGTTGAGCGAGTTAAACAATATATTCTGGACGGCGATGTATTTCAGGTTAATATGTCTCGTTTATGGCGTTCATCGTTGCCTGATGTTCAGCACCATAAGCTTGCCGCTGCTCTGTATAAAAAGCTCAGTCGGGCAAACCCGGCACCTTTTTCCGGACTGGCAACATTTATGACAGAGGACGGTGCTGCCAGTATCATTTCATCATCACCGGAACGTTTACTGAGTATTAAAAATAATCAGCTGTCATCAAGACCCATTGCCGGTACTCATCCCCGCAGTATGTCACTGACCGAAGATCAGCAATTACTTGAACATCTGCACAATCACCCTAAGGAGCAGGCTGAGCATATTATGCTTATTGATCTGATCCGCAATGATCTCGGCCGGGTTTGCAGCCCAGGTACGGTGACAGTCGATGAACTTATGGTGAATGAAAGTTATGCTCATGTACATCATATTGTGTCTAATGTTACCGGTGAATTACAGGCCGGTAAGACACCAGTAGATGCGATCCGTGCCTTATTTCCCGGTGGTACTATTACCGGCTGTCCAAAAGTACGTTGTATGGAGATCATTGCTGAACTGGAACACTGTTCCAGAGGCGCTTATACCGGTTCTATGGGCTATATTAATCTGGACGGCAGTATGGATCTGAATATTTTAATCCGCACAATGGTGCTTGAACAATCTGGAAGTGAGCATTCTGAACAGGGGCCCGTCACTCAGCAGTTAAGCTTCAGAGCTGGCGCAGGTCTGGTGTTTGATTCTATTGCTCATAAAGAACTGCAGGAAACCCGAGCCAAGGCCAAAGGGCTGCTTAAAGCACTGGAAGCGGAACGATGATGGCATTAGTCAATGGGCATGAGCAGAATGATATTTCTATTGCCGATCGGGGACTGGCTTATGGGGATGGACTTTTTGAAACCATTGCCTGGACGGGCAAACATTTACACCTATGGGAACGGCACTGGCATAGACTCAAACTGGGGGCACACCGTTTACAGATTGAACTGCCCGATGAGCAGCAGGTTCTGACTCAGATAAAAACACTGATTACAGCTCACAACAGTTCTCAGGAGCCATCTCAGGTGGCTCGAGTAATCAAGTTAATTCTTAGCAGAGGTTGTGGTGGTCGAGGCTATCGATTGCCTGATGTACCACAGGCACAGTTTATTATAACTCTGCATCCCTGGCCTGAGCGTGATGATAGTGATTATCAGCAGGGGATTAAGGTGTTAGTTTGTCAGACCATGCTGGCTGCACAGCCGATGCTGGCAGGACTGAAACATTTAAACCGACTGGAGCAGGTTATGGCGGCTAGTGAATTATCAGATACTCCCTATCAGGAAGGTCTGATGCTGGAATTTTCAACTTCGGATAGTTCGCAAAAACAAACCATTATTGAAGGGATCAGCAGTAATGTGTTTTTTGTCAGAAACAGGCAGTTACATACCCCTGAAATCCGTTATAGCGGGGTGAATGGCACGGTTCGCTGTGAATTACTCGAGTACGCAAAGAAACGGGGGATTAAGGTTCAAACCGGTGTTTTTACCATGCAGGATGTGATGGAGGCCGAAGAAGTATTTTTTAGTAATAGTATTTTTGGTATTCTTCCTGTGCGACAGATTGATTATTCCAGTAATAAACAGTATGTTTCACAATACTACAGCCGGCGAACAATGAGCACACTACTGGCTCAGAATATAAATCAGGTACTGCAGCGTCCCTGTCAATTTGATGAATTATGATAAAACAATTTTTTAAACTTACAGCCCTTGTTATTCTAATTGCCAGTTTTATCGGGGCCTGGTACTGGAATGAATACAATATTTTTCTGGAAAAACCGCTGGTATTTTCTGATGATAGTAATAGAACCGAGCAGATCTTTACCATTAATAAGGGTGATAGTATAAAAAAAATAGCCCGTTCTCTACAGCAACAGCATTTTATTGAACATCCTGAATTTTTCTGGTTATACACGCGTTTGTCTAAAACTGCCGAACAAATTAAAGCGGGTGAATACACCTTAACTTCAGGAATCACCGTTAAGGAACTAGTGGCGCGTTTTGTTTCCGGGAAGGTGAATCAATATTCATTAACAATTGTTGAAGGCTGGACGTTGCAGGACGCTCTGGCACAAATAAAAAAAGATGCCCGTCTGATCCATATTCTGGATGATGAACAATTAAAAAAACTGCCTGAACTGCTTAATAGCCCTTATAAAAACCTTGAAGGATTTATTTACCCGGATACCTATAAATTTCCAAAAGGCACCACCGATCTGCAATTTATAAAGCGGGCGTATGAGCAGATGCAAAAGATCCTGAACCAGGAATGGTTGACGCGAGAAAAAGGGGGACCGCTAAAATCGTCCTATGACGCACTTATTCTGGCATCTATTGTTGAAAAAGAATCCGGTGTCAGTTCTGAACGCAGTAAAATTGCAGGCGTATTTATTCGTCGGATAAAGAAAAAAATGCGTTTGCAATCGGATCCGACTATTATTTATGGTATGGGTGAAAACTATAAAGGTAATATTCGACGTAAGGATATCAATAAAAAAACACCTTATAACACCTATCAGATAAATGGTTTACCTCCCACTCCCATTGCAATAGCCGGAAAACAGGCTATTCATGCGGTTCTGCATCCTGATAAAGGTAAAAGCCTGTATTTCGTCGCTGATGGCAGTGGTGGTCATATATTTACCAATAGTCTAAAAGCGCATAATAAAGCTGTACGAAAGTACATCCTGAAAAAGAAGAATTAATTAAATGTATAAAGGCAAATTTATTACCATTGAAGGCTCGGAAGGTGCGGGAAAATCCACTAATATTGAATATATTCAGAATTACCTGCAGCAACAGGGTATAGATTTTATTGCTACCCGTGAGCCCGGAGGGACTCCGGTGGCAGAAAAAATCAGAGATCTGCTGCTCGATAAATCCAATACCAGTTTATGCGATGACGCTGAATTACTGCTTATGTTTGCTGCCCGGGCACAGCATCTTAATGAACTTATTCTCCCAGCACTGGAAGCTGGGAAATGGGTGATCAGTGATCGCTTTACCGACGCCAGCTATGCCTATCAGGGCGGGGGTAGAGGCTTGTCCTGGAAAAAAATTGAACAACTGGAGCACTGGGTACAGGGTAGTTTGCGACCGGATGCCACTATTTTGCTGGATATCCCTGTGGAGCTGGGTATGGAGCGAGTGCGTCAGCGTGGTGAAACGGATCGTTTTGAAGAACAAAAAATGTCTTTTTTTAACCGTATCAGAGATGCTTATTTAAAACTGGCTGAAGAAAACCCGCAACGCTTTTATATCATTGATACCCAGCCGGCTATAGAAGAAGTGTATCAGCAGCTGGAACAGGTACTGAGTAAACTGGTCGCCAATGTCTGAGTTAGCTCAATTGTATCCCTGGCATGCTTCACACTGGCAGCAATTATCCGGCAGTGAAGATAAACTGGCTAATTTCCCGCATGCTTTATTAATTAGTGGTATTGCTGGTACGGGTAAAAAGGCGCTGGCTTTTTATCTTGCCCAGACGTTAATGTGTCATGCACCTCACAAAGATCCGCAAACTAAAGCTTTGCATCCATGTCAGCAATGTCGAGCCTGTTTACTGTTTACTTCCGGCAATCATCCTGATTTACAATATTTGACTACGGCAGAAGATAAAAAAATTATCAATGTGGACAGGGTTCGTGAATTGATACAATGGACGGTATTGAGCAGTCAGCTGCAGCGCAAAAAGGTGGTTATTATAGAACCGGCAGATGCCATGAATCAGAATGCCGCCAATAGTCTGCTTAAAACCCTTGAAGAACCCGTACCCAATACGGTACTGCTTTTAGTGAGCAATAAAAAACAGTCTTTATTACCGACCATTCGCAGTCGTTGCCAAACAATTGATATAGGACTGCCTGAACCGGCAATGGCCCGGCAGTGGCTGGAGCAACAGGGCGTAAACGAGTCAGCACTTATGCTGGCTTTATCCTCCGGAGCACCTTTAAAAGCCAGGCAACTGGCTCAGGAAGAAGCACAGGCGATACGTAAAGAGGTACTTGAAATTTTACTGCAGGTTGCTGATAATCGGATAGATCCTGTTTCCGGGGCCGATGTGCTGTTTAAATTAACCGCTGTTAAAAAAACTAAAACTGCCAAATATAAATTAACTGCCAGTGCTTTTGATATTATTTACTGGCTGGACTCGGTTATTACTGATCTGGCCAGGCTATCACAAATTGAATTATCAGCGGGTGCAGAACAATTTATCAGTAATATTGATTATCAACAGGACTTGCAACAGTTGTCAAATAGATTATACTTAAAAAAACTAATGCAACTATCTGATTCGGTTAACAAAGCCTATTATGAAATTCAGGGTTCTATAAATCTTAACCTGTTATTTGAAAAGCTGCTGATCGACTGGAAAAATTGTCTTAAGTAGCCTAGAATTAAAAAATAATGTAATTGAGCAGTATAATTAACGACGATTAGAGCTATGCTGAGTAACTATAAAATAATAACAATATCATTACCTTCTTGAGAGTTTTTGTATTATGATGCGTCCCGGTCAGGCTAGACAGAGTATTTTATCCCTCTCCATTAAAGATAAAAGTGCCCTGTATGCGGCTTATATGCCTTTTATAAAAAATGGCGGTCTGTTTATTCCAACCAATAAGCACTATAAACTGGGTGATGAAGTTTTTATGCTGTTGACCCTGCTGGATGAAAAAGACAAACTGCCCGTTGCCGGTACCATTATCTGGATCACACCTACGGGTTCCCAGGGTAATCGAGCGGCGGGTGTCGGTGTGCAGTTCAGTGATCAGGACAATGGCCAGGCACAAAAGAAAATTGAAACCTATCTGGCAGGGGCTTTAAAGTCAGAGCGTCCTACCCATACCATGTAATTCCTGTCGTTACTCTAAAAGCATTTCCTAACACCTTTATTTTCAGAGGATCATTATGTCTCTAAATTTTGTTGATTCACATTGTCATCTGGATATGCTCGATCTGAATGATTTTGGTCAGAATATGGATAATGTTATTGCGCAGGCACGCGATAGTCAGGTCACTGATATGCTCAGTATTGCTGTCGATCTGGAATCATTTCCACGCGTACTTGCTACCGCCAGAGCTTATTCTGAGGTATACGCCTCCGTTGGACTGCATCCCTGTCATACCCCGGAAACGCTATTAAGTGTTGATGAACTGGTCAGGCTTGCAGATGATCCCGATGTTATTGCTATTGGAGAAACCGGGCTGGATTATTATATGAACCAGGGAGTCTGTCCAAAAGGTGAGAATTTTTTATGGCAAAAAAATCGCTTTCGTACTCATATTCAGGCTGCTGTTGCCACCAGTAAACCTCTTATTATTCATACCCGTGATGCCAGAGAAGATACTTTGAAAATTCTTGCTGAGGAAAATGCCCAGCAATGCGGGGCTATTATGCATTGTTTTGTAGAAGATATTCCTACTGCAGAAAAAGCGCTGGAAATGGGATTTTATATTTCATTTTCAGGTATTGTCACGTTTAAAAATGCTCAGGCCATTCAGGAAGTGGCTAAAATAGTACCGGATGATCGTCTGCTGATAGAAACTGATTCACCTTATCTGGCACCAGTGCCAATGCGTGGTAAAAAGAATCAGCCTGCATATGTCACCTATGTAGGGGAATTTCTGGCTCAGTTAAGAGAGTGCAGTGTGGAACATATTGCCCGTGTGACCAGAGAAAACTATTTTCGACTGTTTAATTTAATGCCATAATTTAGTAACAAAAGTTTGAGCGACAGTTCACCATAGAGAACCATAAAACGGCCAACTGTGCTGCCTGTTCCTGTGAGTCTTCAGTAACTATTTGTGCCTGAAGATTAATTGAACAGATAAGTGATAAAAGTAATAAAAAAACAGGTCCAT
>JALSUJ010000121.1 GCA_027071355.1 Gammaproteobacteria bacterium
ACCCGGTAAAAGAGAAGATGAGAGAGTTTTTGACTGGATGTGGTACACCTGAGTTGGATATGGATACTACATTGTCATTATTTTAAAAATTGGAGTCTCATATGAAAGTTTTAATAGAGAGTAAAGAGGCTCTAAACTCAGACATCTTTTCCTCTACTGAGTAAAACACCCACTACCATAAGGGTTTTCTTCCCCTGGTAGTAGGGTTTCCACCATTTTATGAGCAAGGGAACGGCAATATTTAAGAGGAAAATCGTGATCATGAGGGCATAGAACTGTTCTATGTTGATGAGGTGATTTTCCACATAGGCAATGTCAATGACAATGAAAGCAAGTTCTGCACGTCCCAGCATTCCCAAACCGATCATGACCGATTCATGCCATCTGTATTTACCTGTATAGCGTGCGGCTAAAGTAGCAGAGAGTATTTGCAGCATGAAGACAGAGGTAAAGAGTGTGAGTGCAATAGGAAGAATGTCTAAAATGACTTGCATATTGAAAATGAGTTTGGTTCCCAGCATGACAAAAAAGATAGGCCCGAAAATACTGAAGGCCAAATGGTTCAAGACAAACTCCGCATCTTTTTTATGGTTTTTGACACTTTCGCTAATGTTACACTGGAAGTACTCCTCTTTAAGAAAGAGCCCTGCAAAGTAAGCGCCTATGGCAGGGTGAAAGCCCATATTGTGTGCAATGGCACCAAAGGTCATGGCAATAAAGATCATAATAAGCGGTGTAAAGCGTCCGTTGTAGACGGTCAGCAGTTTTCGAATACCGAAATATTTTCTTATTTTGACAGCCATTTTAAAGATCATGCCATGTTTTTTGTCTTTTTCACTAATGAGTGTATCGGGGAAAAGAACCATGCCTATAAACAGAATGATGAAAAAGAAAAGAATGACTTTGAGCAGAATGAATCCGATACTGCCAAGGTCAATGACTGCATGGGCATCCTGCTGTGTACTCAGGGCAATAGGAATAAGAATGGAGAGACCAATGAGTGAGAGAATGTCATCGACCACGGCA
>JALSUJ010000122.1 GCA_027071355.1 Gammaproteobacteria bacterium
GGTGCAGCTGAACAGTTACAAGTAAACTTACTATCAATTTGTGGGGTTCGCGTAGCACGCCAATAATCTTCTGCACCTCGTCATAAGAAAGCACCACCGGGATATAAGACTTACGTTTGGCCCTGGTAATCCCATCAATCTTGCCAAACTCCTGACCAAAGACATGGCGAAACAGAAAGAGCAGGCATTAAAGGCCTGATTCTGGGTAGAGGCAGCTACATTTTTCTCCACCGCCAACCAAGTCAGATAAGCCTTTACATCATCTACCTCAACTAGAGTTGGCGGTTTATCATGCAAAAAACGCTGAAATTTCCGTACCCAGGCACGATATAATTGCAGGGTCTTTCGGGAATAGTGACGCAGCTTAATAATCCCGGTCAACTCCTCATATACCTTAGGCCAAGTAAGCTTACTTATTTCATCTTCGTTATTCTTCCCAGGGATTATATTTTGTAATTTTAGCTGGTTAGCTAAATTGTCCGCGTTTTTAGCTAATTGTTGACTCGAAGGTGTATTTTTGTTAGATATTGAATGAGTAATATTTTTCTGCACAGATAGATTGTTTGGTGGTTGAGAAGCAAGCACCCCGGCATGACCTGCCATTTCATAATAATGAACAATTGCCTGACGTGCTTGCTGGCACTGCTGCTTATCTGTACCCTTGTTTGTTAACTTTGCCAAAAAGGCCGTTAAACTAGCTTGATTAAAACGTGGTTTTTTATACTTATGACAAAAATCCAAATAAAAACGCAACCACTTACGACTCTTTAAAAAATCAACTCCAATAAGACCTTTTTCATGCTCAAGAAAGACCTGATAACGTTCAGCAATAAGACTCGGAATTTCCTCCATGGCAATCTATCCACAAAACTTGCTATTAATCTTAAAATTCATACTATCCAGTTAGTTTAACCCTATCACAATAAATTTCAACCAGTCAAGAAACCAAACAAAAATAATAGACAGAAACTATATAATAACTTGTTATGCACAAAAAAAGGAACCAACGTAGTGCTAGAAATAA
>JALSUJ010000123.1 GCA_027071355.1 Gammaproteobacteria bacterium
TTTATTGACAATTATCATTGTGAAAAACAGATATCAGATTTAAGTTATGGGGATGGTTAAAAAAGCTTGAATGTTTAAATTTAAGATGTAAAAGGAGAAGTGAAATGAAACAAAAAAAAGTAAATGTAATAACAGTATTGTTCTTATCAGTGCTACTAATGGGAATGGCAGGCATAGCATCAGCAAGTACAACTCTTTGGTACAGTGGGGATTTAAATCCTGATGCTGATAATATGGGTAATGATCACCAGTATCAATGGTATGGTTACAGTGGTATCACTTACTTTCAGGAGGACGCGCATGTTTACGACAATTTTAACGTTCCTGCAGGAAGTGGGTGGACGCTGGATTCTGTCTGGTCAAACAACTTTTTAGGTGGTGCAAACGTTCTCGGTGCAAGCTATGAAATCAGGTCTGGCGTATCTGCCGGGAATGGTGGAACTTTGGTAGCGCACGGAAATGTGGGTAACGTGATGGTTGGTTCGGACACAGGAACTGTTTACTTACCACCTACTACCGGTGCTAGCCTGATAACAGACCCGACCGGACGCAATGATAGCAATGGTGAGAATGAATACAAAGTACAAATCAGTGGGCTAAATATCAATCTTACTCCAGGTGACTATTGGTTAAATGTTACTCCAGCAATAGATACAATCTCTCATGCTTCTGTTATTTCAGGGACGACAGGGGTTAATGCTATCGGACAGCCTGCGAGTAATGACGGTGCCTCCTACAATAATCTGTATGCGCATTTTGGACTTGGGACTACCTATGCTGTTAATTTCAACAGTATTGCTGATGCTTATTATGGTCCCAGAGATTTTTCAATGGGTGTAGTCGGCGTCAGCACGGTACCGCTACCGGCAGCTATGTGGTTATTTGGCAGTGGTTTAATTGGTCTGGTTGCTGTCGCAAGGCGCAGGCGTGCTAAGGCGATGCATTGATCGATGCATCGGGGTCGAACCATGATAAGTGATTGAATAAAAATAAAAAACACTTAAAACAGGCATGAGTTTCAGGC
>JALSUJ010000124.1 GCA_027071355.1 Gammaproteobacteria bacterium
ATCTAGTAAAGCACAAATGGTCTTTACAACTTCCAGGTTGGTTTTTTCATAATGCCCACCTATATTATAGGTTTCACCCACTTTTCCCTTGTCTAGTACAAGCCTCAATGCTCGTGCATGGTCATCAACATGTAACCAGTCACGTATTTGTGACCCTGTACCATAAATTGGCAACGCCTTACCTTCAAGTGCATTCAAGGTTACCAATGGAATCAATTTTTCAGGAAACTGGTAACCACCATAGTTATTCGAACAATTAGTCACCACAACAGGTAAACCATACGTTCTATGCCAGGAGCGCACAAGGTGATCCGATGAGGCTTTGCTGGCAGAGTATGGTGAACTGGGATCATAAGGCGTTTCTTCTGTAAAGTACCCAGTTTCATCAAGATCACCATAAACCTCATCCGTTGAAACATGATGAAACCGAAATTTCTCCTTTTTTATTCCGTCCAGCGATGACCAGTATTTTCTGGATACATCTAAAAGATTATAGGTACCAACAATATTAGTTAGAATAAATTCAGAGGGGCTATCTATTGAACGATCAACATGTGACTCTGCTGCAAGATGCATAATTGCATCCGGCTTATACTGGTTAAAGACTCTTTCAACCTCTTTAATATCTCTAATATCAACCTGTTCAAAATAATACCTGGGATTATCTTCAACTACAGAAAGCGATTCCAGATTTCCTGCATATGTTAATGCATCTAAATTAATTACATCATAATCTGTTTTTTCTATATATTGGCGTATCACGGCAGAACCTATAAAGCCTGCACCACCAGTCACGATTATTTTCAATGCCATACCTGTTATTTTAGTTGAGAAAGAAGATCAAGGGGTCAGATACAAAACTCCATGAAACTTCTTTAATGTTTTTCCCGCAAGTGCATGTCGCAGAAAAACCGGGGTCAGATCACAGTTTTCTCTAATATACGAAAACTACGATAAATCAATGATTTAGAATACATAAAATAGTAACCACCCTCATCTTCTCTTACCTTTTTTATTATTATGT
>JALSUJ010000125.1 GCA_027071355.1 Gammaproteobacteria bacterium
AACTGGAACCATAAAAAGATTGCTGGCCGGTAATAATTAACACCCGCTGGCCATACAATTGAATTTTACCGGGTAATAGTTTGATCTTACCCGGCCCAAATTCTATACGGGGGAAGAGTGACAGGCGGAAATGAGTGTTTTGCATGAGTTTCCAATGAAAGGTCTGGTTTTCAAGTTATTTAAATTATAATGAAAAGTTATGATTAGGGTAATAACGGATTGATATTTTATTAATATGCGTATTAAAATATAAGAAAATACTAATAATACGTGTTCCTGAATATAATTCAAATGAAACTGGGAATACCAAAGAGAGGGTTAATGCATTGAATATCTGTATTATTGGAGGTACCGGGTTTGTAGGAACCCATCTGATAACGGAACTGATTGCCCGTGGGCATAGGGTTAAGGTTATTACTCGTCGTCCGGAACGTCATCGTCATTTAAAAACATTGCCGGGAGTTAAACTTACCAGTATCGATTTTTTTGGTAATAAAATACTCGAACGTCAGGTCGATGGCTATGATGTGGTCATCAATCTGGCTGGTATTTTAAATCCACAGGGACCCAACACCTTTACCCGGGTTCATGTGGCGGTGGCACAACGAGTGGCCGAAGCGACCTGCTCGGTAGGGACGCCCCGTTTATTGCATATGAGCGCCCTCAATGCCGATGAAAATGGCCCCAGTGAATATTTGCGCACTAAAGGCAGGGCACAAAAACAGGTGCTGGCAACAGAAGGTCTTAACGTGACCAGTTTTGCACCTTCCGTTATTTTTGGCCCGGGTGATAATTTCTTTAATCTTTTTGCTCAATTACTCAGTCTGTTGCCAGTCTTTCCACTGGCCAGTGCCAGTACCCGTTTTGCACCCGTTTATGTAGGGGATGTGGCGGACGCCTTTATTAACAGCATTAATCAGCCTCAGACCTATGGTAAAAACTATGAGTTATGCGGACCGGATGTCTATAGCTTAAAAGAGCTGGTGCAATATACTGCTAAACAGACTGCCAGTAAGAGTCTTATTATTCCCTTAAACCGATTCTTATCCAGGCCGCTGGCAGCCCTTATGGGTTTAGTGCCTGGCTCGCCAATGACCATGGATAACTTTAATAGTATGCAGCAGGATAGTGTCTGTCAGAATAATCAGGCGGTTAATGATCTGGCACTTTCACTGCATAGTATTGACAGTATCGTGCCGGCATATTTGGCAGGCAGAGATTATGCCGGTCAAATGGATTTTCTTAGAAGTAAGGCGGCTCGATAATGGTGGTTCCCACTAAATAGCGCTGAAATTTTGCTTAAAAAACGGGTTTTAATAGAATTTCTTTGCTTTTTCACTTAGGATCACAGCAAATTTACTCCGATTCTGAATGAGAGATAATGCAAATCTATAAAGTGGGCGGTGCCGTAAGAGACAAGCTGTTAAAACGTAAGGTTGTTGATCACGATTATGTCGTGGTAGGCGCTACCGTGGATGAAATGCTGGCTCAGGGATTTACCCCGGTGGGCAAGGATTTTCCGGTATTTCTGCATCCTCAAACCCATGAAGAATATGCTCTGGCACGCACAGAACGTAAAACCGGTAAAGGGTATCATGGTTTTGCATTTCATGCAGATCAAGACGTTACGCTTGAAGAGGATCTTATCCGCCGTGATTTAACCATTAATGCTATTGCTGAAGATGAACAGGGCCGGCTTTATGATCCGTATAATGGGGTGCAGGACATCAGAGCGCGGATTCTACGCCATGTTTCCCCATCCTTTGTGGAAGATCCCTTAAGAGTCTTGCGGGTTGCCCGTTTTGCTGCCCGTTATGCTGACTATGGTTTTAGTATTGCAGAAGAAACCATGGCCATGATGCAGTGTCTGGTTGAGCATGATGAAATGGAGGCGCTGGTCGCTGAACGGGTCTGGCAGGAAGTGGAAAAAGCCCTGACCGATAACAACCCGCGCATTTTCTTTGAAGTTCTGCGCCAGTGCGGTGCTCTTGCGCGTTTATTTCCGGAAGTTGATTGTCTGTTTGGCGTACCTCAGTCAAAACAGTGGCATCCTGAAATTGATACCGGTATTCATACTATGATGGTGCTGGAGCAGGCTGCCCGTATTTCTGCTGAGCCCCGAGTTCGATTTGCTGCCCTGGTGCATGACCTGGGTAAAGGTACCACCCCTGAAGCACAATGGCCAAAGCATATTGCCCATGAAGTCCGGGGTGTTCCACTGGTAAAAAAATTATGCCAGCGGCTGAAAATACCCAATGATTATACCGCACTGGCATTGCTGGTTACTGAGTTTCATTTAAACTATCATCGCATTGAAGAGCTGAAACCGGCCACTATTGTGGATTTATTATCCCGTCTGGATGCTTTTCGTCGTGCGCAACGCTTTGAATTCTTTTTACTGGCCTGTGAGGCGGATGCCCGCGGGCGAATGGGTTATGAGGATATGGCTGATGATAAGACCCGGTTGTTCAGAGCTTTTTTTCAGGCCGCCAATCAGGTCAGTCCCAGAGAAATTGTGGCTCAGGGTTTTAAAGGAATGGAGATTGCAGAACAGCTCAGGCTGAAACGCATTAATGCAGTCAGGCAATTGCGTAAACAACAGAAAATACGCTAAAAACAGCGCTTTTCCCAGGAGTGCGGGCATCCTGCCTGCATTATGCTCTTCTGTTATTTAAACGAGTATAAAGCCAGCCGTCAAAACGTTTCAGCAGTAATGACAATTGAGTACCTGCCAGCAGAAAAGCGCTGCCGGCGCCAATACTATTTGCCAGAGCATCCAGATAGTCAAAACTTCGGTAGTCTGTCAGGCCCTGTAAATATTCAATAATAAAACCCAGTAAAATGGCACTGCACAGAATAACTACTCTTTCAGAAAGCTGTTTATAGAGTTGGATAAACCATCCAGCCAGAATAAAATACATTAAAAAATGGATTAACTTGTCAGTATGATTAAAGGGCATGTCAATATCCGGAACTCTGGCCAGAGAACCGTATAGGATCAGGCCTATATAGATAATACCCAGAGTAAGCCATAACGGTCGGTAATGCATAATATATTTATAAAAAGACTCAGAGCAACACCAGAGCCTGGCAGACGTTCCTGAAAAATTTTCAGATTAAAGCCGGTGGCTGAAATCCTGAAATTGAAATGCCGGTAATGATAGCGGTTTCCCTTTAGCAAGTAAAATGACTTTAAACAATTCACCCATTTCTTCGGGCAGGGTCAGCATTTTTATCTGCCGGGCTGTTTCGGTAAACTGAAGCACATCATCCGGGTCCAGGTCTCTGGTCAGTTCCACCAGGCCGCCGGCCATTAAAAAATGTGCCTGAGTGGTAAAACCACACACTTTCATACCGGCTTCTATAGCCGTTTGCGCTACCTGGCTGAAATTAACATGGCTGGTAATATCCTGCATACCGGGCAGATAAAAGGGGTCGTCATGACGATGATGCTGATAGTGGCACATCAGGGTGCCCATATAGCGCTGAGGATGGTAATACTCTTTTGCAGTATAGCCATAGTCGACTAATAACACCGCACCGGCCTGTAGAATATCTGCAATACTTTTAAGCCAGTCCATTGCCAGCAGATTGACTTCAGTAATATAAGCCCGTTGCGGCATATCATTCAGTGTATCCAAAGTCTGATGCTGTGTCTGTATGTCAGCGGCTATTTTTTCCAGCCGGACATCGGAGGGCGCATCATCCTGCCAGATAAAATTTTGCTGCGGGTCCAGAGCGACAAAACGCTCAGATACTTTACCTGCCTGCAGTTTTAACAGGTGTACCGGCATGGCATCCAGTAGTTCATTAGCAATAATAATACCTTTAAAGGGCTTTTCAGGCAGTCGATTTAACCATGTAAAACGTTCATATAGATGAGGCAGTCGGGCCTTAATTGCGCTTTGCTGACGATCAATGAGCTCTGCACTGAGTTCCAGGATCAAATATTGTTCCGGTAAACTATTGTGCCGTTCCAGTTCCAGCATCATATCAATAGCCATAATGCCTGAGCCAGCCCCTATTTCCAGTAAAATCTGCTGTCCGCTTTGCTGCATAATATGGTTGCACTGGATGGCCAGGCATTGAGAAAACAGGGGAGAGATCTCTGGTGCAGTGATAAAATCACCCTGACGACCAAATTTTTTCAGGCCGGCACTATAATAGCCCAGTCCCGGAGCATACAGCGCCAGGTTCATATAGTTGGCAAAGCTGATTTTACCCTCTGAATGCTCAATGGCCTGTACAATTTGTGTTTTTAATTGTTCACTATGTGCTTTAGCTTCAGCGGAAGCTTCGGCAAAAGAATCTGTTGCCGGTTTTTTGATGTGAGTATTCTGTGGCATGATTAATGATATTCTGCTGGTTCAATACGGCTATATTATGCGTGACTTATCTGCTAACATCCACTGTTGTTAATAGCGATTGTTAATAGCGGACTATTCATTAGAGTAAAGCATAATGACAATAACGGAAGATACCATTAAAAGTGATCTGAGCGGGCAGGTAGCTTTGATAACAGGCGGGGCACAGCGGGTAGGTGCTATGAGCGCACGTTTTTTACATGCGGCAGGTGCCTGCCTGGTGATACATTATCGTAATTCCCGCAAGCAGGCACTGGCTTTACAGGAAGAATTAAACGCTCAGAGAGAAAACTCGGTGATATTGATCCAGGCTGACTTACTCGATATTGACAATTTACCTGCAATTATTAAAAAAACCATTGAACACTGGGGGCACCTGGATATTCTGCTTAATAATGCTTCCAGTTTTTATCCAACCCCTGTGGGCAAGGTAACAGAGCAGGACTGGGATGATTTAATTGGCAGTAATATGAAAGCCCCGTTTTTTCTTTCTCAGGCTGCGGCACCCTATCTGGAAAAACAACCGGGCTGTATTATCAATATTGTTGATATTCATGCTGAGCGTCCTATGGAAGGTCATAGTGTTTATAATATGGCCAAGGCCGGGCTGGCTATGCTGGTAAAAACGCTGGCTTTTGAACTGGGGCCGGAAATCCGGGTCAATGGTGTGGCACCAGGTGCTATTATGTGGCCGACCCATGAAATGGATGATCTGACCAAACAGCGCATAGTCTCCAGAACCTATTTAAAACGTAAGGGCAGTGCAGAAGATATTGCCCGCACGGTATTATTTCTGGCTGCCAGTGCTGATTACATATCTGGACAGATCATCGCAGTAGATGGCGGACGTTCTTTATATTTGTAATTAGGAGATAGTGTTTTGGCAAGAGAAATTATTGCAACAGATATGGCACCACAGGCTATTGGGACTTATTCCCAGGCGGTAAAAGTGGGCAGCAGCGTTTATTTATCCGGGCAGATCCCGTTAATACCGGAAACTATGGAAATGGTGGACGGGGATATGGAAGCACAAATTATCAGAGTGTTTGATAATCTGAGCGCAGTGGCAAAAGCTGCCGGTGGGGATTTAAATGATATTGTAAAACTGAATGTTTTTCTGACCGATCTGAGTCATTTTCCACTGGTTAATGAGGTGATGGCTCGTTATTTTAGTCAGCCTTATCCAGCCAGAGCAGCCATTGGGGTAGCCTCTTTACCTAAAGCGGCTGGAGTTGAAATGGATGCTGTAATGGCGCTGGATTAAAAACTTTCTACCGTGTAGCGGCTGACCTTTAAGGTATTACTCCAGTAACTGGTTGGTAATCCGGCCTTTTGCTTGAGATGCAGCAGAAATTCTTCTTTACCGGGCAGCTGTTCCCACACAGAAGGCAGGAAGGTACCTCGATAGCCATCCTCCTCCAGTACCAGACCGTCAATGCCGGGACGGATTTGCTGTAATAAATCATCCTCAGAATCAAACTGCATAGGACGAGTGTCACTTAAGACCGAAATATGATATTCCAGCTGTTTAAATTCACTTTGACCCACTGCTGGAAAACGGGGGTCAGAAAAAGCCGCAGCATAGGCATTATGGGCAATATCATCCACCAGAGCGCGATAGGCAGACAGGGTGCCAATACAGCCGCGCAGATTATGATTAATATTCAGAGTGACAAAGGTGGCTTTTTTTTCCTGCAGAATGGAAGGATAGTCCGCAATATTAACCATCAGTGGCTGATGATTCTGCAAACCATTTAATACCGATGCTTTAGCAATGTCCTGCAATATTTCTCTATTCTCTGCACTTAACATAAATCTCTCCAGCCCCTTATACTTCTTGTCAACGCTCAACGCTCAACGCTCAACGCTCAACGCTATTCTCTGGTAAACACCCAGCTGCCATAACCCACCACCTGATCTTTGCTGCCAGCCGTATCCCCGGAATTACGAATATCCAGAGTCTTAACCTTCAAATGATGGTTTTTTGCTGTTAATAACATACCGGCAATGCCGCTGCGGCCACAGGCCTGTTCATATTGAATATTATCCGGATTAAGCTGTTCAATGGCCTGCATGGTAGCAAAATCAAATTCTCTGGCGCTCTCATAATCCAGATAATGACTTAAATCAGAACTGATTAAAATCAGCGTGTCCGGTTCATCCCAGAGGTATTCAAGCAGTTGATGAACCTGCTCATCACTGACCTGTCCGATAACCAGCGGAACCAGACTAAAGTTAGTCAGGATTTTCTGCAAAAAAGGCAGTTGAACTTCCAGACTGTGTTCCTGCTGATGAGCACTCTCGTACTCAGCCACAAAGGGTAATTGATTAAGTTTTTCAATGGTCTTACGATTAAGAACTATGTCACCTAGCGGGGTATCAAAGCGGTCCATAGAACTGGTGGCAATACCGGTAAAAGGCACCCGATGAGAAGGGCCTAATAAAATAACCTGCCTGATGCTGTCAGCATAAGGGATTAATTGTTTATAGGCACTGGCGGCCACGGGAGCAGAATAAATATAACCGGCGTGCGGCACTATCATGGCTAATGGTCTGCTGCTTGCCATATCTGGATGAGCCTGGGTGAGATAATGTTCTACTGAATGCTCCAGCTCCATACCGGAACCGGGATAAAAGCTGCCGGCTACGGCCGGTGCTCGGTGTGTTAACTGTGTTGTCATTGCCTGATTTACCCCCATATATATCTTATAATATAGTACATAAGGCATAAAATACTTTTATAAAGTAGTAAGGGGCAGATCATGGCAAATGATAATTTTTTTGAGGGGGACAATACGGTCCCAACTCGGTACTGGCATGTGCTGGATAATGATAATGCTACTCAGGCCGGGCATGATATGCGGGTGCAATGTGACCTGTGTCCCCGTTACTGTGCTTTAAAACCCGGACAGAGAGGTTTCTGTTATGTGCGGGCTAATCACAACGGACAGGTGGTGTTAACAACCTATGGCCGTTCTAGTGGATTTTGTATCGATCCAATTGAGAAAAAACCATTGAATCATTTTTATCCCGGTTCCTCAGTTTTATCCTTTGGGACCGCAGGCTGTAATCTGGGCTGCAAATTCTGTCAGAACTGGGACAGCACCAAATCACGGGAAATGGATAAAATGATGAGCTTTGCCTCACCGGAACAAATTGCCCAGGCGGCTCAGGAACATCAGTGTAAAAGTGTAGCTTATACTTATAATGATCCCGTTATTTTTCATGAATATGCGCTTGATGTGGCACATGCCTGCCGGGAACGGGATATTAAATCTGTGGCAGTTACCGCCGGTTATATATGCGATGCACCCAGAGAAGAATTTTTTTCAGTCATGGATGCAGCAAATGTCGATTTAAAAGCCTTTAGCGAAGAATTTTATAAAAAACAGACCGGTAGCCATTTACAGACAGTATTGGAAACGCTGGAATATCTGTACCATCATACCGATGTCTGGTTTGAAATAACCACTTTATTAATCCCCGGTTTAAATGATTCTGTTGCTGAAATTGAAGCCATGACACAATGGGGTATTGAGCATCTTGGCCCGGAAGTACCCTGGCATTTTACGGCCTTTCATCCGGATTATAAATTAACAATGCTGCCGCCCACGTCTTTAGATTCTCTACTGAGAGCCAGAGATATTGCGAAACAAAATGGTTTTTACTACGTATATAGTGGCAATGTGCATGATAAACAAAGCAGCAGCACCTTTTGTTATCATTGCGGACAGGAGCTGATTGGTCGGGACTGGTATGAACTGAGTGAGTGGCATTTAACAGCAGACGGGCATTGCAGTCAATGCGGCTCAAAATGTCATGGTCACTTTGACCCTCAGCCGGGTCAATGGGGCAGTCGGCGTCAACCCATTTCTCTCTAGCGGAGGCTGATTTTGCCGGAAAAAAGTCATAAAAAAGATAGCCATAACAGTGTATTGGCCTAATATGTGCTATCCTTAGCTTAATTAAGGGTAATCAATAAGAACTGAAGAATAAATTCATTATGGAAACAGAAGTGGTTGATGCTAAACGTCTGAAGTTTTTTAAACCGTTTCATGCGCTGTCTGACAAACAGCTGGATTATATTTCTGTCAATGCTCAGGTATTAAATTTACCGGGCGGTAAAGTCATTCTGGAACTTAATTCCAGTTCAAAAGACAAATTTCTATTACTGGAAGGCTCATTAAAACTGACAGCTTTTGATGATTCTGAAAATATTATCAGGGCTGATTCGGAACGAGCTCAAAGCCCGGTGGCACAATTGCGTCCCAGCCGCTACCGGGTAACGACAATAGAACCCTGTCAGATACTGGTGCTTAAAGACGATTTTCTGGATACTGCTATTGAGCAGGCAGATGTTTCATCCTATAGCATTAATGAAACTCAGCTGGATGATGAGCACGAAGAAGATCGGGTTCTGTATGAACTTATTCTGGAGCTGCAGCAGGGTAATTTTGTATTGCCCAGTATGCCCAGTATAGCGACCCGGATCCGGGAAGTGGTTGCTGATGAAAATTCCAGTGCCGTGGATATCGCCAATGTTATTTTAGCTGACCCGGCCATTGCAGCCAAAATTATTAAGGCCGCTAATAGTGCTCTGTATCAACGGCGAAAAAAAGCTGAAGATCTGAAAACCGCGGTGGTGAGTCTGGGTACTAAAGTAACGGTGCAGCTGGTAACCGCCTTTACCCTGAAAGAACTATTTACCTCTAAAAATACGATGTTGACCAAACATATGTGCAAACTCTGGGAACATAGTATAGAAATTGCCGCAATCAGCTTTGTGCTGGCAAAACTTACTCCTGGGTTTAATGCCGAACATGCTTTACTGGCCGGACTGATCCATGATATTGGTGTAGTAGCCATTTTGAATAAAGCGGTGGAGCATACTCTTATTATGGACAGTGAAGAACATCTGGATAAGGTGATCAAAAAAATGCATGCCCAGGTGGGCAGTTCAATATTAAGCCGCTGGGACTTTTCTGAAGACTTTATAGAAGTGGCAGAAGAAACAGAAAACTGGATGCGTGATAGCAGCGATAAAGCGGATCTGGTGGATATTATTAATATGGCGCATTTGCATAGTTATATTGGTACCCCGCTGCAGCGGGGTGTGCCCATTATTGATCAGACGCCGGCTTTTCATAAACTGGCACTGGGGCAGCTGACCCCCAGGTTAAGTATTAAAGTACTGGAAAAAGCCAAAGAAAAAGTAGTGCAAACCAAGGCATTGCTGCATCTTTAAATTAATCTAGTTTAGAGTACTTATTATTGTGACCAGCTAAAATCAATTTTCTGCAGAGCCTGTTCATCGGTCCGGGTTTTCATTTCGCACCACATTTCCTGCATGGTTTTACCCGTCTGAGGATGTTTTAGATCTGGGGCCAGTTCGGCCAGCGGGGACAGCACAAAGGCATATTTTTCAATTTCATCTCTGGGCACACTAATGCCATCCTGTTGAATGATGAGCTGATCATATAATAGCAGATCAATATCCAGTGTTCGGGCAGAAAATTTAATCTGATTACGCTGTCTACCATTCTCATGTTCAATTTGTTTTAGAGTCTGCTCTACTTCTTTTGCTGTCATAGTGGTATAGAAACTGGCCACAAGATTATAAAAATCATCACCGTCAAAACCCACCGCGCGGGTTTTATACACAGGGGATAATTTAAGCCTGCAATCGTCTCCAAAAGCCTGCTGTAAATATTGTGCCGCAAGGCGAATGTATTTTTCCTGTTCAATATTACTGCCAATACCAACAAAAACCAGATGTTTATTCATTGCTTATCTTTCCGGGTACGCTCGATAATAACACCCACGCCCTGAGCTTCCTGTACGGCATTGGGTTTGCTGAGTTTAATTTTAACCTGTTGAGCACCAAAATCATTTAAAATAATCTGGCTGATAGCTTCAACCAGAGACTCTACCAGTTGAAAATGATGCTTGTCCGCCAGTATTTTTATGTGTTCACAGACGGCAAAGTAATCAATACAATCTTCAATCCGATCACTTTGCACGGCTGTTTTGATGGAGCAGCCAATTTCAATATCCAGAATGACGGGCTGGGGCTGTTGCCGTTCCCAGTCGTGAATGCCGATTATGGTATTCAGTTTGAACTGATTGATAAATATTATGTCCATGTTATAACTGCTGCCTGAGAGCTGTAATAAAGAAATTATATCAGGATCGATGAACTTTCAGAAAGATCAACAAACTGTAGCATAATCGTTGATTGTTCAGCTAAAATCAATGCCTCATTTGGAGTAAGAAGTAATATCTGATGACTTTGTACGAAATTATTAAAATGATTCATGTTTCAGCGATTTCCCTGTCTATTACCGGATTTATCAGCCGGGTTATCCTAAACTTAAAAAACTCCCCTTATCAGAACCGTTACTGGTTTAAAAAACTGCCGCACTATATAGATACCGTACTGCTGGCCAGTGCCCTGTTCCTGGTTTATCTGCTGGGCGTTAATCCGTTTACCACCTTCTGGATTGCAGAAAAACTTATTGGCTTGTGTATTTATATTTTACTGGGCATGGTGGCTTTGCGCTGGGGTAAAACCAGAACCGTTCGTGCGCTGGCGGCGATTGCTGCGGTGGTGGTATTTTCCTATATTGTCTATGTGGCTCACTATAAGACACCATCAGTCATCTTCAGTTCTTAGTTGCTGACGGCCTCTGGAATCTTATAGGCACTTAATCTGTAAGGGAATTTAATGAATTAAAGCTCATTTTTGGCTCTTGATCTTAATCATTCACATATTGGCTATTTGTTGCTCTAATGAATGCTCTTTTTAAATAGTTCTTTTCGAGGAGCGTTGTTTCTAGGAGATTGTGTTGTTACAGATAAATGAAAAACCTAAAAACGGTTTTGCACTGTTTAATCTGGGTTTTCGTCCCTTTTTTCTTCTGGCCGGCCTGTCTGCTGTTATTTTAATGGCGTTATGGGGACTGCTTTATAGCAATACCCTACAATTGAATAATTATTATGGTTTTATCGACTGGCATAGTCACGAAATGCTGTTTGGTTATGCCGCATCAGTGATTGCCGGTTTTCTGCTGACCGCTGTCAGAAACTGGACCGGGGTGGCAACTATTATTAAAATCCCCCTGGCCATATTAGCTTTAATCTGGGTGCTGGCGCGTATACTCCCCTTTGTGGCGGTTTCAGGTGTCGTGATTGCGGTAGTGGATGTCAGTTTCTTTGTGTTTTTAACTCTGGCAGTTGCACATCCTGTGGTTAAAGCAAAACAATGGCATAATCTGATTATGGTCGCCATTCTCAGTTCAATTACGCTGGCTGATATACTGGTTCAGTTACAGCATCTGGGCTATACAGAAGCGACGCTGATACCTGGTAATACCCTGGCATTGTTCAGTATATTAATGATTATCCAGGTATTAACCGGCCGGGTTATGCCCTTTTTTACCCGCGTGGTCGTACCGGGCACCCAGGTTGTAGAACACCCACTATTGGAAAAGGTTTTATTATATACCTTGATATTACTGGCTCTGGCAGATGTTTTTGCTGTTAACGGACTGATTATTGCCTTTTTATCTGCAGTATTACTGGTTGCGCATTTTATGCGGGTGTTTCCCTGGTTTTCTAAACCGGTACTGAATATTCCAATACTCTGGGTACTATATGCCGGTTATCTCTGGTTTATTATCGGTTTTGCCATGAAAATGCTGGTTGGGCTGGAACTGGTGACTAATAATCTGGCTATTCATGCCTGGACGGTCGGTGTTGTAGGTATTACCACTTATGGCATGATGGCCCGAGTGTCCTTAGGCCATACCGGTCGTGAAATGGTTCCTCCAAAAATTGTGGTATTCGGTTTTTATCTATTATTTTTAGCCGCCATCATCCGTGTCTTTTTACCCCTTATTGCCATGAGTCAGTATACATTATGGATAGAAACCTCCATGATCTTATGGATAGTTGCATTTACACTTTTTAGTATTGCTTATACACCAGTATTGCTGGCCCCGAGAGTGGATGGTCAGGAGGGGTAGGGGAGAAAGAGCAGCGTTAAGCGCTAAGCGTTAAGCGTTAAGAAAGAGCCAGAGTAAAAGCAAAAGCTAGAGCAAAGGCAAAAGATAAGAGCGGATATGTTTGACAGGAGAAATGAGTGCTTTTAATCTTTTGCTTAACGCTTAACGCTTAACGCTTAACGCTTAACGCTGAATCTTACCACTTCCCCTTTAAATCCAGTATAATCACCTGATTTAAAATTAAGAGATGTTTTTTGTGCCTGATGATCCGATTATATTGATAAGTTTAATTGTTTTTGGCTATCTTACGGGGTCTGTTTCTGCTGCTATTATTACCTGTAAATTCATGGGGCTGCCTGATCCTCGTACTCAGGGGTCTAATAATCCGGGAGCTACTAATGTCATGCGTATCGGTGGTAAAAAAGCGGCGGCAATTACCCTGATTGGTGATATGTTAAAGGGGCTGATACCGGTTTTAATTGCCCGGCTGTTTAGCTCTGATGAACTGACTCTGGCACTGGTGGCTGTGGCAGCGTTTCTGGGACATCTTTATCCGCTGTTTTTTGGTTTTAAGGGCGGTAAAGGAGTGGCGACTTCTCTGGGGGCTATTGCCGGTGTGAGCTGGCCGGTAGTGCTGGCTATGATCTTTAGCTGGCTGATTGTGGCCTACGGGTTTAAAATTTCTTCCATGGCAGCACTAGTCGCTTCTGCCCTGTCACCCTTTTTTTTCTGGTGGTTCAGTGGTTCTCTGACTTATATGATTATGAGCACCTTTATAGCCATTCTGCTGATCTGGCGTCATCGGTCTAATATTCAGCGCTTACTGGAAGGTACGGAAAAATAACCATACTATTTTTCCGACTACCGACTACCGACTACCGACTACCGACTACCGACTACCGACTTCTTCCAGCTCATCCAGAGGCCAGCGAGGTCTGGTACTAAAGCCATCCCCATCATGTTCACCCGCTTTAAGTCGCTGCAATCCTGCAAAAGCAATCATGGCACCATTATCAGTACAATATTGCGGCTGAGGGTAAAAGACCTCCAGCGGGCTGGTTTTAGCCAGTTCATTCAGACGCTCGCGCAGGCTTTGATTGGCACTAACGCCCCCGGCTATAACCAGCTGCTGATACGCTGTTTCTTTTAAGGCCCGCTTACATTTAATGGCCAGAGTGTCCACAATGGCATCCTGAAAGGCCCAGGCAATATCGGCTCGGGTCTGCTCACTTTTATCTGAGGCCATCCAGGTATTTAATACAAATGTTTTTAAACCGCTGAAACTCATATCCAGGCCAGGGCGATTGACCATAGGGCGGGGAAATTTATAGTGTCCGGCAGTGCCTTTTTGTGCCAGTTCAGAAATAATCGGGCCGCCGGGATAACCCAGTCCCAGCATTTTGGCGGTTTTATCAAAGGCTTCTCCCACGGCATCATCCAGAGATTCGCCAATGACCCGGTAAGCCCCTATTGCAGTGACATCGACCA
>JALSUJ010000126.1 GCA_027071355.1 Gammaproteobacteria bacterium
TGGCCGCCTGGGTAATTGGCTACGGACTGGTGCAGGCCAGCGCACCCAAACTGCTTCGCCGCAGCCATCATCAACATGGGCCGGATGGTCACACGGCCATGTTATGGGCTTTTATTTTATCGGTTTTCCCCGTCGGCATTGCAGCTGCACTGTATTTTAATTTGCAGGCAGAAATGGTTTTAATCAGTGGCCTGATTGCCTTTGGGATTGTATTTGCCATTAATTCAGCTGTACATTCCTATTTAATTGTTGCCTGGTCGGAACATGATAAGGTATCCACCAATGTGGGATTTTATTATATGGCCAATGCGGGTGGTCGCCTGACGGGTACGGTTTTGTCGGGCGCTTTATATCAAAGCCTGGGTTTAACGGGCTGTTTGGTGGCCTCTTCTATCTTTATTTTGGCAGCGGCGGGTTTATCGATTAAATTGCCGGTTGGGGATTAAAAACATAATATTCACTACTAAACACAAATATTTATCAATATGGGGCCAACAATATTGACCACCTGTAGGTCGGTGTTAGGCGTTTTTTGCCGTAACCCGACAAAACCCATGTCGGGTTGAAAAACTTAACCCGACCTACATGCCGCGAAGGCGGGGATCCAGAAGAAAGTTAAATTAAATACAAAACTGGATTCCCACCTGCGCGAGAATAACGAAAATATTGGGCTGATTTAAATAAGAACATTAAATTCATTTGCGTTTATTCCCGTTCATTTGCGGACTATATGCTTTTAAATATTGACACCCTTTCAAGTGGAAAACATTATGAGCCTACAATGCGAAAACACATCACGCCCATCAGATGATATGGGATTCTTTGAACGCTATTTAAGCATCTGGGTATTTTTATGTATCCTGGCCGGTATTGGTCTGGGACATTTTTTTAATGCCACATTCCAGCGCATTGGCTCACTGGAAATCGCCAAAGTAAATTTACCTGTTGCTACACTGGTGTGGTTTATGGTGATTCCCATGTTATTAAAAGTCGATTTACGCGCCCTTAAGGATGTTACCCAAT
>JALSUJ010000127.1 GCA_027071355.1 Gammaproteobacteria bacterium
AAGTTTAGGTATAATAGCTTGCTTGAACCCCTGCTAT
The DNA here is from genome assembly GCA_027071355.1 of Gammaproteobacteria bacterium. Lineage (GTDB taxonomy): Bacteria > Pseudomonadota > Gammaproteobacteria > GRL18 > GRL18 > JANELJ01. The sequence goes on from JALSUJ010000127.1 coordinate 38, forward strand.
AAAATCTGGCTGGTATAAGCAACAGGTGCAGTTTGCCGGTTTTGATTATTATTTGTTTTTCTAATTGAGTAAATTTATGTCCATATTTTCCATTGATGATCTCAGCCTGGCTTTTGGTACCCATGTCCTGCTGGATCATGCCAGTTTTTCTCTGGAGAAAGGGGAGCGGGTCTGTCTGATTGGGCGTAATGGAACAGGTAAAACTACCTTAATGCGCCTGATACAGGGAGAAATGCATCCTGATGAAGGTGATATTCGAAAAAAAGACGGCTTAATTGTTTCTTCTCTGTCTCAGGAGGTACCTTATGAGGCATCCGGTAATGTTTTTGATATTATCTGTTCTGGTATGGGGAATGCGGCACAGTTATTACAGGACTACCACCATGTACTGCATGAAGTCAGTCAGGGTGATGAGCAGGCATTAAAAAAAATGGAAAGCATCCAGCATGAACTGGAGGCTGCTAATGGCTGGTCTATGATGCAGAAGGTGGAGGAGACTATTTCTCGACTGCAGCTAAATGGCGAAGATTTAATTGAGAATCTTTCCGGGGGTTTAAAACGCCGGGTTATGCTGGCTAAGGCTCTGGCCAATGAACCGGATATTCTGATGCTGGATGAACCGACTAACCATCTGGATATAGAATCTATTCTCTGGCTGGAAAATTTTCTTAAAGGCTATAACGGCTGTGTGCTGTTTATTACCCATGACCGGATCTTTTTGCAGAATGTGGCCACTCGTATTCTGGAACTGGACAGGGGGAAGCTGGTTTCTTTTGCCTGTGATTATCAGACTTTTTTACGCCGTAAAGAAGAAATGCTGCATGCAGAAGCTAAGGCGAATGAATTATTTGATAAAAAACTCGCCGAAGAAGAAGTCTGGATCCGCCAGGGTATCAAAGCGCGTCGAACCCGCAATGAAGGACGGGTTCGTGCTCTTAAAGCCATGCGTGATGAACGTAGTCAACGTAGAAATCTTCAGGGCAAGGCCAAACTGGAAGTAGATGATCAGCAGCGATCCGGTAAGCTGGTTATTGAAGTAGAAAATATCAGCTTTGAATATGAAAATCACTATATCGTAAAAAATTTTTCTACTGTTATTCTGCGCGGTGATCGTATCGGTATTATTGGTCCAAACGGGGTGGGCAAAACGACCCTGTTAAACCTTCTGCTGGGTAAACTTGAACCCCATAGCGGCCTGGTTAAAATGGGTACCAAACTGGAAATTGCCTATTTTGATCAATTACGGGATCAACTGGATGAAGAAAAAAGTATTCTGGAGAATATTGGTCAGGGCAGGGAGTTTGTTTCCATTAACGGTCGTGAGCGTCATGTATATAGCTATTTAAGAGATTTTCTGTTTTCGTCTGAACGAGCCAAAGTACCGGTTCGGGCTTTATCCGGTGGTGAGCGAAATCGTTTATTACTGGCCAAGCTATTTACCAGGCCTGCTAATTTAATGGTGCTTGATGAGCCCACCAATGATCTGGACAGTGATACTCTGGAATTACTGGAGTCCCTGTTAATGGATTATCAGGGGACTTTAATTATTGTCAGTCATGATCGGGCATTTTTAAATAATGTGATCACCAGTTCCCTGGTATTTGAAAATGGTGAGTTGAATGAATATGTCGGCGGTTATGATGACTGGCTCAGACAACGAAAAGTTCCGGATACTGATAAAAAAACTCAGCCGCAGAAAAATACCGGACACAATACCCCGTCGATACCCACTAAAGAGAAAATCACGGTTAAACTCACTTTTAGCGAACAAAAAGAACTGGACAAACTGCCGGCTAAAATTGAGGCTCTGGAAGAACAGCAGTCAGAAATTGAAACCCAGATAGCAGAGCCGGATTTCTATCAGCAGGAACAGTCTGTCATTAACAAAAAACTGGCCGAACTGGATACTGTTAATAATGAACTGGAAACTGCTTATGAACGCTGGGATGAGCTGGAAGCAAAAAAACCATAATATTCTTGATTTTATACCTCAAGTAGTTTATTCTGCCCGACTTGATTTGTGGAGAGGTGGCCGAGTGGTCGAAGGCGCACGCCTGGAAAGTGTGTAAACCGAAAGGTTTCGGGGGTTCGAATCCCCCCCTCTTCGCCATTATTTTAAAACACGCCTTATAAATCACCCCCCTCCATAAAGCTGTAAGCAATAAAACACTCATATGACTATCTGTCTGTCATGTTACTATGAAATCAGCACTTTATTTGCATTAAACTGGCATCTACTGGGTACAGTAGCCTATTATGATTCTGATTCCAATATTAAGTTTTATGATACCAATATTAAATATTATAGCATCAGTGCGTTGTATCGATTTTAAATAAGGTACATTTAAAGCCGGCTGCTTTTGCACTTATAAATACAAAAGCAGCCGGCCTTTTTTGTGCTTACTACTTTTTCTTACATTGTCACACTTTCCGGACCCATCAGCAAATTAGGCAGGAAGATGGAAACCTGAGGAATATAAGTAATAATCATCAGGAAGCTCAGCAATAATAATAGCCAGGGATAGGTTGCTTTAATCACATCAATCATACTCATACCGGTAATACCTGAGGTCACAAACAGATTGAGACCGACCGGTGGTGTGATCATACCGATTTCCATATTTACCACCATAATAATACCCAGATGGATAGGATCTATTCCCAGTTGAATGGCAATGGGAAATAGTATTGGAGCCATAATTAATAAAATACCGGAAGGTTCCATAAAATTACCGGCTATCAGCAGCATAATATTAACAATTAGCAAAAATCCCCAGACGGGTAAGCCAATGGATACAATCCATTGTGCAATTTCATGTGGAATACGCTCAGAGGTGAGTACAAAGGCGAATAACATCGCATTGGCAATAATAAACATCAGCATAACGCTGGTTTTACCCGCATCCACCAGTACTTTGGGTACCTGACGTAAGTTAATATCGCGATAACTAAATACCGCAATAAAAAATGCATAAACAGCTGCTACCGCAGCCGCTTCAGTTGGGGTAAAAATGCCGCCATAAATTCCGCCCATAATAATTACAATTAAAAAAAGTCCGCCAGCGGCACTCAGGGCAGAACGTATTAAGTGATTTATTCCTTTAAAGGGCGCACTGGGGAAATTCTTTTTTTGGGCAACAAAATAAATGGTGATCATCATCATAATACCGATAAGTATTCCGGGGATAACCCCTCCCAGGAACATTCTGCCTACCGAGACATCGGTTGCTGCTGCATAGACTACCATTACAATAGATGGCGGGATTAGAATACCCATGGTACCAGCAGTACTGATCACTCCGGCAGCAAAAGACTGGCTATACCCCTCACGTACCATGCCGGCAATCACAATGGAGCCAATAGCCACCACTGTGGCTGGAGATGAACCGGAAACAGCGGCAAACATCATACAGGCCAGAACAGAGGCCATAGCCAGTCCACCGCGTATCCAGCCGACACTGTCCACCGCAAAATCCACCAGCCTTCTGGCAGCTCCGCCGGTGGTTAAAAACGCTGAGGCGAGAATAAAGAAGGGTATGGCCATTAAGGTATAATGTTCCATTGAGGTAAATATTTTACCTGCCAGAGAGGCCATGGAATCATCGGCAAAAAATAAAATGGTCAGGGTGCTGGACAGTCCCAGAGAAAAGCCAACGGGTACTCCAATCAGCATAAAGAGCAGTAATAAAATGAATAAAGTAGCGGTAACCATTATTTTATCTCCCGGTTATCAGATTTGGGAGAATGATCTATTTCATCCAGTAATTCTTCAGCTTCATTGACAAAATGCATATTATCCACCTCACCCTTGATAACTTTTATAGCCACTTCAATAAGACGGAAAAAAATCAAAGCAAAACCAATAGGAAGAATAATTTTAATCTGCCATTCTTCAATGGGCATATCTTCTGCTTCTAGACCGATTTTTTTAAGTTTGGCCACATAATCCCAGCTGCCTTTAAATAAAATGCCGCAATAAAGCATACACAGGCTGATTGATAAGAGAGTAATATAACGTCTGATTTTAGCTGAAAATAAATTCACAAAGGAATCAATACCAATATGAATGCCTTTTTTTACACAATAAGCCGCACCAAACATAACCAGCCAGGCAAATAGATAGGTGGTCAGCTCAAGCGCCCACACAGCACCTGAATTAAATACATAACGGGCAACTACCTGAGAAAAAGTAACAACGGTCATTGCTGTTAAAAGAAAGGCAATAAAACCTTCTTCAATATAATCAATGAATTTACTCATAAAATTTACTCATTTAAGAACTTGAGACGGGTTGCAGGCTAAAAAAATCCCCGACTATTAATAGGCAAACTATAATAGCCGGGGACAGATAAGGAAAAATGAAAGGTATTATTTATCGCATTTTAAAGCGGCTTCAATATTATCCTTACCTACATTGGCTTCAAACTTCTTCCATACCGGTTTCATAACTTCAGCCCACTGAGCAGTCTGAGCATCTGTTAAGGGGTGAACTTTAGTTCGACCGGAAGCAATGATATATTCCTTGTCTTCTGCAGCAGCCTCCAGGGCCCACTGAGTTTCTTTAGCAGTAACTTCCTTAATTATGGCACTTAATTCTTTTTGAATATCCGCTGGCAGGCTGTCCCAGAATTCAGTGCTGGTTACCAGTACATATTCCAGAACACCATGATTGGATTCGGTAAAGTCCGTCTGAACTTCATAGAATTTTTTGGTGCGGATATTGGACCAGGTGTTTTCCTGACCATCAATAACACCGGTTGAAAGGGCATTATACACCTCAGAGAAAGACATTTTCTGAGGATTGGCTTTTACTGCCTTAAACTGGGCTTCCAGTACATCAGAACTCATAATACGAAATTTTTCACCGGCTGCATCATCAGGTACCAGCAGAGGTTTGTTGGCAGAAAGTTGTTTCATACCATTAAGCCAGTAGGCCAGACCTTTAATTCCCTTGTTTTCAGCTGCAGCCAGTAAGGTCTGACCATTGGGGCCGCTAGTAAAACATTTGACGGCACTGGCATCCTTAAATAGAAATGGCAGATCGAATATACCCCATTTTTTGGTGAACTTGCCAAATTTTGACAGGGAGGGTGCGGCCATTTGTACATCACCCAGCAGCAGTGCTTTTAACACTTCTTTGTCATTATAAAGCTGGGAATTAGGGAAAACCTCAACACGCACTTTGCCTTTAAGACGTTGTTCTACCAGTTCTTTAAGGTAATTAGCGGCTTTACCTTTAGGGGTTTTTTCGGTGGTTACATGGGAAAATTTAATAACAATCTCTTTAGCCATAAGGTTTTGTGAGAAAGCGAGGGAGCAGATAATTAAGAGCGCTGCAGTTCTAATTATGGGCATTGTTTATCCTTTTGTTATTAATCAGAAAGTGTAAGTTATATATATACTATTTAAGGCCGTATTTGTCTATGACAGCGGCCTGATGCCAATTATTTTATCATTATCTAGCCAGCCGAGTAGTAAAGGAATATTACTGAAATTTGCCATAATTTGCCATAATTCATCACTATAAAATTAGAAACTATCTGTACAGTTCAGCTAATATTAAGTTATGCGTTGTTATTATTTTAGAGCTATTATTTCAGGGCTGTTTTTTTATAAATATAAGGTTAAGCAAATGTTTTCATTTTATTCCAGGGCCACTGCGCAGAAAAAAAGCATACTGATAGCACTGATTCTTATTCTGTTTCAATTACTTACAGGCTGTCAGGATGATTCGAAGACAGCAAATAAAACCTCTGATAATAAATCAGCCTCAGAGGTGGTTGCTGTAACAGTGTCGGATTCTGTAGCTGAAAAAACACCACAAAAGCCTGTAACTGCAACTATAAAAAAGTCCTCACAACAGGACTATGCAAAAACAGAGTTTAAGATCATTGATTTTGACCAGAGAAATTATAATGGAACGGCCAGTCTGGGACTGGTTTTTTCTGTTCCGCTGGATGAAACTACCGCACTACAGAAATATTTACTGGTTGAGCGCAGGGACGGGCAGCGCGTTGATGGTGCCTGGGTTATTTCAAATAATGGCAGGGAGGCTTTTTTTACTAATATTGAGCCTGAAACAGAATATCTGGTTACCGTTTATGGCAATTTAACTGCCGTAAATGGTCAAACTTTAAAACAGCGTTTTAAAAAATCTTTAACAACGCGTGCTATTGAATCCACGGTCAGTTTTGCTCGAACAGCCGGTATCCTGCCTTTAAGTTTTTCTCAGGGACTGCCGGTTTATAGTATTAATACGGATGCAGTGGATATTGACTTTCATCGAATTGACAGCGATAAAATTACTGACTTTCTGAATCAATGGCGGGGTCGTTCCCGGGCATCTTATTATCAGCTGCAGCAGTTTTCCAGTAATGCTCAACTGGTGCATACTGCCCGCTTTGATTTACCGGTACAGAAAAATAAACGCCAGAGAGTATTATTGCCTGTTAATAATATCGCCGCATTAAAACCCGCTGGCGTATATCTGGCGGTCATGAAAAGTGCCGGTAAATACGATTATCGACAGTCTGTCAGTTATTTTACCCGCAGTGATATAGGGGTTCATGTCCGGCGTTATCCGGGAAAACTCAGAGTTTATGTGCGTTCATTAAAAACCGGTGAGGCACTGGCAAATATTAAGGTTGCTCTGCTGGATTCAGATAATAAACCTATATTTGAAAAGTACAGCAATAAACTGGGGATTATTCAATTTAGTGGGGGACTGCAAAAAGCCCGGGTTATTCTGGCCAGAATGGACAATCAAATCACCCTGCTTAATTTAAACAGTCCGGCGCTGGATCTGTCTGAATTTAATGTAGGTGAACGTCAGCAATATCAAAATGAGGCCTTTTTCTATTCTCCAAGAGATATATATCGACCCGGAGAAACCGTTGATATTAGTCTGTTGCTTAGAAACTATGATGGGCAGCCCATTCCAGATATTCCACTAAAAGCCGTTATTAAGCGCCAGGACGGACAGATAATGGAACAGTTTACCTGGCAGGCGCAATACCCCGGATATTATTATTATCAGTATCAACTGGGTCGTGAAGTTAAAACCGGACAATGGAAAATTGAAATCGAATTACCTGATCAGGCGGCTAAAAAAGGCTCATCGGTACGTCACTGGACATTTTCCGTGGAGGATTTTTTACCGGAAAGACTGAAACTGGAGTTCCCAGGGGCATCTAAAGGAATACTGGTTCATGCCGGTGAAATTTTAAATGTGGATCTGGCGGGGTCTTATTTATATGGGGCTCCGGCAGCAGGAAACCGGCTTGAAGCCCGGATTAAAACCTTTATCGATCAAAAAGCAGTGGAAGCTTTGCCGGGTTACTACTTTGGTTCAGGAGCAGAAAAGGGCGCTCAGAAAACTATTGAGATACAGGATGTGTTTCTGGATAAAGAAGGTAAAGGCCATTTAAAAATTAATCCGGATTTAAAATCCATTAACTCACCGGTTGTGCTGCGCTTAACGGCCAGTTTGTTTGAAACCGGAGGAAGGGCATTAAAACGTCAGATACAGTATCGTTACTGGCCAGCTAAAAGCTTAATAGGTATTCATCCTGGCTGGCAAGCAGATAAAGAGTTGAAGATTAAAGATGCTAAAGAAAATTCTATCCTTAGTTTTGATATCGTTAACGCAAGCTATAAGGGGGAGTTGGAAGCGGCGGATAATCTGCAGGTGAAACTGATTAAAAAACGCCGGGATTATTTCTGGAAGTATAATGATTATGATGAATGGGAAATGGATTATTCAGAAAAACAATACCCTGTATATCAGCAGAAGATCAGCATTAAAGATGGCGCTAAACGCACTATAAAGGTGCCTGTGGAATGGGGATATTATCGCCTGGAAGTAAAGGACCCGGCCACAGGTCAGAAATCCAGCCTGGAATTTAATGCCGGTGGTTCCTGGTTCATCACTAATCAGCAGGCACAGGTGATCAGACCTGATAAAATTAACCTGCTGCTGGATAAAGCCTCCTATAGTGCAGAGGACAACATTAAGCTGACTATTAAATCACCCTTTAAGGGCAGCGGTTTTGTGATTCTGGAAAACGGCCGGGAAATGCTCTGGGAAAAGCCGGTTGAACTATTGAATTCCAATCAGTTAGATATAACTATTCCCATGCAGAAAAACTGGCAGCGGCATGATATTTATATCTCTGCGGTACTCTTTAATAAACCGGAACAGAGCAGTTTGGGACAGATAAGCCCACAGGTCAGTAAAAAAAGAGCAATGGGTTTGATTCACCTGCCTCTGCAGCGCGAAGACAGGAAAATAGCCCTGGAAATCAACAGCGCAGAAAAAATTAAACCCTTAACGGCCTTAAATATTAATGTGAAAGTGTCTAATCTAACAGCTCTCAAAGATAAAAAAATAATGATGACACTGGCCGCAGTGGATGCTGGGGTATTAAATGTCAGTAATTTTAAAACGCCGGCTCCTTTTAACTGGTTCTATGCCCAAAGGCGTTATACGGTAGACAGCCTTGATGTCTATGGAAATATCATAGACGGCCAAAAAGGGATTATGGGTAAACAACGCTTTGGCGGAGATATGGATCTGAGCAGTGCAGGTAATCTGCAAAAGGCAAAAATTAAAATCGTCTCTATTTTTCATCAGCCGGTGTTATTTAATGACCAGGGTGAAGCACAGATTGTACTGGACATCCCGGACTTTAACGGACAACTGCGCTTAATGGCAGTAGCATTTGGCGATTCATCATTTGGTCATGCACAGTCAGATGTCATCGTAGCTTCACCCGTTGTGACTCAAATTTCCATGCCTCGTTTTCTGGCGGCCAATGATCAGTCACAAATTGCGCTGGATATTGATAATCTCAGCGATCGGGAACAAACACTGTCCATTCAACTTTCAGCAGATAAGGTTCTGACGGTCAGTGAGGCAGACAGACAAATTACCCTTCCGGCCGATGAACGGAAAACGCTTTATTTTAATATCAATAGTGCACAGGATTTTGGTCTGGCTGATATAGAACTGAATTTAAGTAATCATACGGATATTGCTATTAAGCGGCACTGGCAACTGGCAATAAGACCTGCATGGCCAGCAGTACAGCGAGTGAAACGAGAGGTATTAAATCCATCTGAACAACAGGATGTATTTATAGCCGTCGATGATCTGATGCCCCAGACTCTGGCGGCCAGTCTGATGATATCCGCTCAGCCACCATTGAATCTAAAGTCACAATTTGAACACCTGTTTAAATATCCTTATGGCTGTCTGGAGCAGTCTGTCAGCAGCACCTATCCCTGGCTTTATGCGCAGCAGAAAAACTTACATAAACTGGGTTTGTCAGATGTCAGGATCAATGAGCAGACAATTGATTTTTCCAGGCGTAAACAATATTTATCCAGAGGCATTAAACGTATACTGGCTAAACAGTTAGCCAATGGCGGTTTTGGCTTATGGTCTAATACCGGTAATGAAGAATTCTGGCTGACGGCTTATGCCAGTGAGTTTTTACTTGAAGCCAGAACCCAGCAGCTTGAAATACCCCAGGCGGCACTGAAATCGGCATTAAAACGTTTACAGCAATATCTGCACAGCAGTCGTCCGGGTTATAATTATCGTTATAGTCAATACCCCGAACATTTAAGCTTTGCCTATAAGGCTTATGCCGCTTATGTCTTATCCATGATCAATCAGGCACCTTTAGGAACCTTACGTGCTCTCTATGATTACCATTCCGGGGATGCCCGTTCCGGATTGCCATTAATGCATCTGGGTATTGCTTTGTATCGTCAGGGTGACAGAAATCGGGCTGAACAGGCCATTAAAAAGGCACTTGCCTATAAAATGGAGGACCATGATTATCTGGGAGATTATGGCAGTAAACTCAGGGACATCAGTTTAATGCTTGACCTGCTGGTTAGCTTTAAGGCGGATCATGAGGGTATTAAGCAACTGGTTTTTGACTTGCAGGATGAACTGGCAACTCGGCGCTGGCTCAGTACTCAGGAAAGAAATGCCCTGTTTAAGGCCGGTATTGCCTTAATGAATAATAATAATGAATCCTGGCAGGCATTTATTAGTAATCAGTCTGGAACGTTTAAAATAAAAAATACGGGAAATTTTCGTTACTCGCTCAAACGGGATGAAATTTTAACAGGTCTTCAGCTTCAGTCTCAGAGTAAATCACCACTGTATATTGAATACGCAGTGGGCGGATATACGCAAACACCGCCAGAGCAGGAAACAGAGCATTTTAGTATTACTCGAAGCTATTATAACGATAAGGGAGAACAGATCATTCCACAAAAACTTGCGGTGGGTGAGGTACTGATTGTAGAACTGAGCGTACATTCAAAACAGCGTATTCAGGATACACTGGTAGTGGACTTATTACCCGCTGGTTTCGAGCTGGAAAATCAGAATCTGGCACATAGTTTAAAGCTGGGCGATTTTACTATTGACTCAAAATCCATTACTGATCGAATATCCACAACGGCTATTAAGTATCAGCAATGGCGTGATGATCGTTATATTGCGGCACTGGATATACAGGGTGATGGTACCCAGCGGCTGTATTATATATTGCGGGCAGTAACACCGGGTACCTATCAGGTGCCGGCTCCTTATGCCGAGGATATGTATCGCCCTTATATTCGGGCTATTGGTGAAACCACAGAAGCACTGACTATTGTAAACCGTTTCTGATTAAAGCCTGATGAAAAGTTTATTGTATTTTTTCTCTAATGTTCTTAAAGGCCTGCTGTTAATACTGGTACTATTTATTGGTGCCGATTATTTTATACCGCTGGACGTTGAACAGTTTAAGCAGCATAAATTTGCCCGCCTGATAGTGGCTGAAGATGGTACACCCTTAAGAGCATTTGCTGATCCGCAAGGTATATGGCGTTATCCGGTCAGTCTGGAGCAGGTATCACCTCGTTATATTAATACTCTGATCAATTATGAAGACCGCTGGTTCTGGTATCATCCCGGTGTTAATCCGCTGGCAATTTTAAGAGCCAGTGTGCAGAACCTTCTTAGCGGGCGGATTATTTCCGGTGGTTCTACTCTGACTATGCAGGTAGCCCGTATTATTGAGCCTCATCCGCGTACCATAATGGGCAAACTAAGACAGATTTTCAGAGCCTTACAGCTGGAATGGCATTATAGTAAAAAGCAAATTCTGACCCTGTATGTTAATTTTGCCCCTTTTGGCGGTCCGCTTGAAGGAGTAGAAGCGGCCAGCTTTGCCTATCTCAATAAATCCTCTAAGGAACTAAGTGTAGCAGAAGCCGCCTTATTGAGTGTGCTGCCTCAGTCACCGACCCGATTCAGACCGGATAAACATCCCCAACGGGCTGCCCGGGCAAGAAATAAAGTGCTGGAGCGTTTATATCAGTTTGGTGAACTAAGCCGCGTTCAGGTTGATGATGCCAGACAGGAGATAGTGGTGCCGCAACTGGAAGCGCAGCCTATGATAGCTCCTGTACTGACCCGGCGTTTAAAAAATCAGGTGCCTGACAATGGTGTATTAACCACTACTATTGATATTAATTTACAGAGAATACTGGAATCTCTGGTAAAAAATTATGCTTATTCATTAGCGGATAAAACCTCCGCGGCCATACTGGTGGTTGATCATAACACCATGGCTGTTAAAGCCTATGTAGCCTCAGCCGATTTTTTTGATCGGCAGCGTCATGGGCAGGTGGATATGATACGGGCCATACGTTCTCCCGGTTCCACCTTAAAACCCTTTTTATATGCCCTGGCAATGGATCAGGGACTGGTCAGTTCCCATTCAATGCTGATGGATGAAGCCATCAATGTCTCCGGTTATAAACCTAAAAACTTTAACGGTCATTTTTCCGGGGCTGTCAGTCTTAGTGAAGCCTTACAGCGCTCTTTGAATATCCCGGCTATTCAGGTGCTGCAGTTTCTGGGATCGGGCTATTTTATGAGCAGTCTGGAAAATGCTGGTTTAAAACTGCATTTACCAGCCAGTGCACATAGTAATCTGGCTATTATTTTAGGCGGTGCCGGACTGCAGATGGAAAAACTGGTGCAGGCATATACTGCTTTTTCAAGAGGCGGGCGGGTTGCACAATTAAGGTATCTGGCCGGGCCTTCAGGCAAAGATGACAGTCCGGCAATAAAGTCACGTTTTCTTATGTCGGAAGGAGCGGCCTGGATAGTCAGGGATATCCTGTCACAAATACAGGAACGTCAGCCTCTGGCTAATATGATCCGTCAATCCACCCGGCTGGCCTGGAAAACAGGTACCAGCTACGGGTTCAGAGATGCCTGGGCAATAGGTATGACGGATGATTATACCATAGGTATCTGGACCGGGCGTCCAGATGGGACACCGGTACCGGGGCAGTTTGGAGCCAGAACAGCCATACCCTTATTAAATGAAGTGGTACAGGTTTTGCCTCACCTGAATAATAAGCATGTTTTATCTTTGCAGAGGCCGAAAACTGTCAGCAGGCAAATTATCTGTTGGCCCGGAGGAAAACTGGTATCTGAAACCGATGAACAGGAATGCCATAAAACACAGAAAACCTGGGTATTAAATCAGACCATCCCGCCAACTCTGGCCAGCAGCCCTAAAATAGAAGATGCCCTGCAGGAATTGAAAATAATATCTATTGATGATGAGACGCATTTAAGCACTCCGCCGGAGGCAGAGCAGGTAGTGATTATCAATCTGGCTGTCAATAACAGCAGTAATGGTATTTTCTGGTTTATCAATGGTCAACCGGTTAATTATCGGCCGCTGTACCATAGTATTTCCTATACCTTTAAAGACTCTGGTACTTATCAGATCAGTGCTATAGACCGTACCGGTAAAACTGCTCAGGTAAGAATATACATCAGGCATAGTCTATGAGTTTCCACGTTATATGGATATGCCTGTGTCTGTAATAGTTTGCTTAGAAGCTTTTAAAACGACGGGGGTAATATGGCTGGCTGGAATACCCGTTTGAACGACCGCGGTATTGATTACTCTGATAAATCGGATCTCTGCGTCCATAAGTATCCATCCATAAGGAGTTATTGGCACGGCGACGAGCCTGATCCAGTTCCTTGCGGGAATAACGGCGTTCAGGTGAAGGGTAGTTTCTCTCCAGATCATACCAGGCATCCCCATAACTGCGTTGACCATCGGCAGAACTATTGCTCAGGCTAATAAGCCCCAATATGAGTGCCGTTCCTGTCACCAGTATTTTCATAGTTGCTTGCCTTATCTGCTTGTTATCAATTTAAGCATAGTAAAAAACAGCTATTATGACCAGAGTAGAGGATAAAAATCTGTGAACGGGGTTATTTATTTCACAGCACCGGCTTTTAATAGACTTGTAGTTATTGAGTATAAATTACCGTTTCTATCTGTGCTGTCTGTATTTCTGGATAGATTATTTCATCATGCACAAACCGCGGTGATTGAAGGAAAAGGTTATTGGATGAAAGAGCAACTGGAAACCTGACTGAAGCAAACCTATGTCTCGGATCTTAACGGGATCTGAGGCTAAAAGGGGGAACCTGGCTAAAACCTTTTCAAATTACCATAAATCCACAATTTCACGAAGCTGCTGTCATTTAGATTGATTATACCAGTACTTCCAGTCAACCTTTGCACAACAGTCAAGTTTTAAAAAGAAACATACTAATATTTCAATGGCTTCAATAGACTGCTTATATTGCCAGTCAGTCATATTTTTGTTTCGGCCTATCTCCGAGAAATACTGATTCAGTATTTCTGCGGTATGATATTTTAACTTTATAGTGGAATTAAACTTAATATATTGCTCAGCGTAAAAAAC
>JALSUJ010000128.1 GCA_027071355.1 Gammaproteobacteria bacterium
CAGAACATTTGATGGAATCGTACGGAACACAGCACCGGCACCACGATTCTGATTAAAGGCATTGACACGAAAACGCGCCAGTCCCGGAACTTCAAAGGAGAAGTCTGTTTCCAGAAATTCTTCAAAGTCTTTACGCTGTTTATCATTCATAATATCATACACCATATCATGTACTTCACGATGTTCCAGTGGCGGTACATTAATTCGGCGTATATCTCCATCCACACGTATCATAGGGGGTAATCCCGCAGACAGGTGTAAGTCAGAAGCATTATTTTTAGTACTAAAGGCAAGCAGTTCTGTTATATCCATAGTTGTTCGCTATATAATGGTTTATTATTCAAGGTCACTCAGCAGAAATGACCGTATCAGGCTATGGCAACTGTATTTTCGGGGTGCCGAGTAATAACCTTATTTTTTAAAGATCAGTATAGACTATAATGAGCAATACGTTAAACCAACTTGATCACATTAATCACCGGATTAAGCAGGCGTTTAAAGACAGTGACCGAACAGATGCTGATAAAGTCACTCTTCTGGCTGTCAGCAAACGTCATCCAGTGGAAAAAATTCTGACTTTATATCAGCAGGGGCAACGGGATTTTGGTGAAAGTTATATCCAGGAAGCGGTGCAAAAAATTCAGCAGACTGCCGGCTTAGATATAGTCTGGCATTTTATAGGTCCCATACAATCCAATAAAACCCGGGATATTGCGGAAAATTTTCAATGGGTGCATTCGGTGGATCGCCTTAAAATTGCCCGGCGTCTCAGTGAACAACGCCCGGCACAATTACCGGATTTGAATATCTGTCTGCAGATTAATATTAGTGAAGAGCCGCAAAAATCCGGTTTTTCGCCCACAGAAATATTCAAACACCTTGAGAATATTGCCGACTTACCCCATTTAAAACTACGGGGACTGATGGCCATTCCCAGAATGGCCACAGAATATGAACAACAACGTCTGGCATTTCGCCAGCTGAAAGAACTTATGCAGACCCTGAATGAACAGTTTAAACTCAATATGGATACCTTATCCATGGGTATGTCCGGTGATCTGGAAGCTGCCATAGCAGAAGGAGCGACCATTGTTCGAATTGGTACGGCCTTATTTGGAGCCAGAGAATATTAACCATTAGCAACATAAATTATTTTCAATATATTTATAAGTAACAAAATGGTAACTGCATCTGCATAATTTGAACTGCGTAAGAGTATCTGCCTGTTGAGCCTGTGTTTTCGGGGTTTATGGAGGCAGGTACGATAATTTATACTGAATAATTACCATAAACAACTATTTCAGGAATTCAATGATTAATAAGAAAATTGGTTTTATTGGCGCCGGCAATATGGCTTATAGCCTGATTGGCGGCTTAACAGCAACAGGGGTTTCCGCACAGAATATCTGGGTCAGTGATCCCAATAGCGATCAAACCGGGCAACTGGCTCAACAATTTGATTTGCATATTGCACAGAGCAATTCAGCACTGGTTCAGGCAGTTGATGTGGTTATTCTGGCCGTCAAACCGCAGCAATTATCCATCGTCTGTCAGGAAATCAACAGTGTTGCACAATCTGAATCCCCCCTGTTTATTTCTATTGCCGCCGGAGTTTTATGTAAAGACATTGAGCACTGGCTGGGCTGTGATTCAGCTCATTCCCTGGCGCTGGTACGCTGCATGCCCAATACTCCGGCCCTGGTACAAAGCGGAGCAACAGCACTATATGCCAATCAACAGGTCAGCGATGAGCAGAGTATTTTATCTGAATCCATACTACGTGCTGTGGGTCTAACCTTATGGCTGGAAAAAGAATCCGATATGGATGCCGTTACTGCATTGTCCGGCAGCGGTCCGGCCTATTTCTTTCTGGTTATTGAAGCGCTGGAAAAAGCTGGCGTACAATTAGGACTGGATGAAAAAACCGCTCGTTTACTGGCCATTCAAACCGCCTTTGGCGCTTCTAAAATGGCTCTTGAAAGTGAAGACTCTGCTGCACAACTAAGAAAAAAAGTGACCTCACCCGGCGGTACCACAGAAAAAGCGATTGATATATTACAGGATGGTCAGCTGGAAGCACTGTTTTTAAAAGCACTGCAGGGAGCCAAAGCTCGTGCTATTGAACTAGCTGAACTGTTAGGTTCTAATAAATGATTCTGGTTTGCTAAATTATGCAGCATCATTACCAGATGGTTCGATAAACATGTTACATACTCAACAGGGAACTATCCATGGATAACTTTTTCGTCAGTGCAGGCAGCTATCTGATCAGTACCCTTTTCGGCCTTTATATTATTATTGTGCTGCTGCGCTTTTTACTACAGCTGGTTCGGGCAGATTTTTACAACCCCTTATCCCAGTTTATTGTCAAAGCCACCAGCCCGATATTGACCCCTATGCGCCGGGTTATTCCTGGTCTTTTTGGACTCGATGCCTCATCACTGATTCTGGCCTATATACTGCAGTATATTGAAAATATTCTACTGTTTGCCCTCAGAGGTATTCCGGTCAGTCCGATATTTCTGCTCTGGCATAGCATCGGCTCATTATTAACTCTGATTTTATATATCTACTTTTTTGCCATTCTGGCTCAGGTAATTATCAGCTGGGTTAACCCAGGTACCTATAATCCAGCCACGGCATTGATCCATCACATTACTGAACCGGTTATGCGCCCTGCGCGTAGAATTTTACCGCCTTTTTCAGGTTTAGATCTGTCCCCCATACTGGTATTTATTGTCCTGAATCTGTTAATTATGCTGGTGCCATCCATATTCGGGTAAGATTTTTCTCACATTTGTTATTTTTTTGTCATATTTGTTTAACAAATTGACATCAATCACATTTTTAATTGCCAGCTTTTTTTTCTATCTGCTATTCTTTATCTGATGGACCAGGAGCTGTTGATCTTAGGACAATATTTTTCTCCAAATCAACTTAACATCTGTAAGATCAACAGCCCTGACAGGTTTAACCTAAATTGATCAAAGAGATGCATAATGACTAAAGAAAACTTTTTCGACAATATCCATGCTTATGGAAAATGGAAAAGTAACCTGCTTGAAGCCATAGAAAATTTCCAGGACTGGCTGGACACCACCGGGCTGGAAGACAGTGAGCAAAGCCTGAAAATATATGAGACACTGCAAACTCTGAAACACGACCGTATCACGCTGGCTTTTGTCGGTGAGTTTTCACGCGGCAAAACTGAACTCATAAATGCCATCTTTTTCTCTCAGTTCAAACGCCGCATTCTGGCCAGTGAAGCCGGACGCACGACCATGTGTCCCACGGAACTATTTTATGATGTGGATGAACCCAAACCTTACATGCGCTTATTGCCCATAGAAAGTCGTCTGGAAGACAGCAGCATCTCTGAACAGAAGCAGAACCTGGTAAACTGGACTCATATTCAGCTGGATGTTACCTCCCCTGACAGCATGGCCAGCTCCTTTGCCCAGATCACCAATACCAAAAAAGTAAAAGCTCGTGAAGCTAAACGACTGGGGCTGTACGATATTATTACCGATGACAATGGTACCGAACTGTCTGATGATGCTACCGTAGAAATTCCCATGTGGCGTCATGCCCTGATTAATTTCCCGCACCCGTTTCTGGAGCAGGGACTCTCTATTCTGGATACTCCGGGACTCAATTCCCTGGGTAATGAACCTGAACTGACTCTAAATATGCTGCCCAATGCCCAGGCAGCTATTTTCGTACTGGCTGCAGATACCGGGGTAACCCGTTCTGATATGGATATCTGGCGTCGGCATTTAAAAAGCTTCCGCCGTAATAACAATAGTGGCCTGGTGGTGGCGCTGAACAAAATTGATACCCTCTGGGACGAATTAAAAACCAGCCATGAAATTAAGGGCAGTATTCATAGAATGTGCTCTGAAACAGCTAAAACACTGAATATTGACTCTAAGCGGGTATTTGCCATTTCTGCCCAGAAGGGTCTTATTGCTCGGGTCAAACATGATGAACAGCTGCTCAGGGATAGCAATCTGGTGGCTATGGAAAATGTTCTATCCAATGAAATTCTACCACAAAAGGAACTACTGGTTCGTGATACCCTGATCACTGATATCAATGAAATGATGCAAAGTTCCAAAGGCATTTTGCTGACTCAGTTTAATTCCAGAAAAAAATCCATTGAGAGCCTCAGCGGCCTCAGTGGTAAAAATGAAAATATTATCCAGTTACTGCTGGAAAAAACCCGCGAAGAACAGACTGTTTATCATCGGAATGCAGAAGCTCTGCAATCCAGTCGTCAAATTCTATCAGGACAGCATAATCGTCTTAAATCAATTATTGATCTGGAGCGCCTGGATCAACAGGTTAATAAAGCCAGAACACTGATGAAAGGCAGCTGGACCACTAATGGTATGAAAAACGCCATGAAAACCCTGTTTGACGATATTACCACCACTATGAATGATGCCGCCAAACAGACAGAACTGACTAACAGGCTGGTTAAGTCTATTTACAATCGTTTCCAGAACCAGAATGAAGCAACCGATATCAAACCCAAGCTGTTTTCCATTGCCTCCTATAAACAGGAAATTGACACCCTGTATGAGGATGCCGAAGAATACCGCACCAGTGTCTATTCCACGATGACCGAGCAGAGTTTTGTTATTAAAAAATTCTTTATTTCTCTGGTAAGCCGGGCACGAAATATTTATTACCAGCTTAATAAAGATGCTGATGACTGGGGTCGACGTGCATTAACCCCTTTAATTCGACATGTAAAAGCACATAAAAAGGAGCTACAGTCCCGTCTGGAACAATTAAAGAAAGCCGGTCAGTCCAGGGATACTATCAGTGACAAAGTTATTACGCTGAAAAAAGAAGCCAAGGTATTACAAAAATATCTGGTGGATGTCAATAAAATGCTGAGCACAGTTAACAGCCCTATGCCAATTGTAATCCATGAGAAAAAAATACCTGATAATGTCACTGCCATTCGCAGTTAAAAATGATAGCACTGATTCAACGCGTTAGCTGGGCAAAAGTTGAAGTTGATCATCAAATAACTGGGCAGATTGAACAGGGTCTGCTGGCTCTGGTGGGAATGCAGAAAACCGATCAGCGGGAACAGGCTGATAAACTGCTACACAAATTATTAAACTATCGGGTATTTGCTGACAACGATGATAAAATGAACCTCAGTGTTACGGATATCCAGGGTGGTTTGTTACTGGTGCCTCAGTTCACCCTGGCGGCTGATACTAAAAAAGGTATGCGCCCCAGTTTTAGCTCTGCAAAAGCACCGGCAGAAGCAGAACAGTTATTTAGCTATCTGCTGGCACAGGCTCAAGCCCGATACTCCAGAGTTCAGTCCGGTCGTTTTGGTGCCGATATGCAGGTATCTCTGCTTAACGACGGTCCGGTGACTTTTTCCCTTGAGGTTTGAAAACGGCTTATGCTCATAAAACAATATACCCCGATAAACCAGCTTATTGTGCTATTACTTTTAATCGGTAGTGTTTTACTTCTGTCAGCCTGCACACCGCCTAAACCAAAAACCCCGATGGCAGTTGCGAAAGCCTTCTGGAGTGCGGCTCTTGCCGGTGATATCGCGACTGCAAGACAGTATCTGACACCGGACAGCCAGGCTCATTTTAAAATCATCCTGCAAAGCAGTAAGGACTATGTTGAATTAGGTGAACAAAGTATTTCAGCCGACAGAGCAGAAATTCTGACCCTGCTGGTTCAACATCAGAGTAATCAAAATAAAGCACAACGTACGCCACTAAGAACTATTTTAGTCAATCTCCAGGGACAGTGGCTGGTGGATTATAATCAGACCAGAGATTCTATGCTGGGCAGCGAACTACAGTCCGCTCTGGATCAGTTTTCCAGCACCATGAAAGAAGCTATTAATAAAGGCTTGACGGTCATGGAAGGTTCTGTTCAAGAAGAATTAAAAACAATGGAAAAATCCATCCAGCAACTGAATGAACAAATGGAGCAGGAGCTGCAAAAACAACAGCAGGAGCAGCAGAAACAGCAAGCTGACAGTGAACCCAAAACCACTACGCTATGATTTCTAAACGATTTCTAAACGCTATATTTTCTGAGCAACCAGCATGGCTTCGTTTCTGACCCCTTTACCGGTGTCTCCTAATAAGCCTTCCTCCCGATAATAACGTAAGGTTAGTTCTGAAAACAGCTCCAGCAACTCATTAAGCTGCAGCCGGTATTGAGGATTTTTTGGCCTTTCCTGCTGTTCGCTGGATGGCACATAGATTTCCTGAGTAAAAGTCTGATAGAAAATCAGGGCTCCAGGTTTTAAAGCCTGAATTAAGGCTGGAACCAGTTCCCGTACCAGAAAACGACTCACAATAATCACATCAAAGCTGGCAGCATCCGGCACCACCCGACTGACATCACATTGCCGGGTATTGATCTGCAATTGACGTTCACGGGCAAATTCCTGAACTTTTTCCATGGCCTTATCTGAAATATCCCAGGCATGGCTCTGGTAACCTAATTCTGCCAGTCTTAAGGCATTGCCTCCCAGACCACAGGCCAGATCCAGCGCTCTGCCCTGACCATCTAATAAATGCTGATTAAGTTCCAGTACATCTATCACCTGATTAGGCACATGGGCATTTTCATAACGCTCATTCCATTTTATTCTAAGCTCACTCATTAACGTCTCCAGAATGACGGCGTGAGTATAACCAGTAACGTGAAAATTTCCAGTCGCCCCAGCAACATGGCAAAACACAGCACCCATTTTGAAAAGTCATTAATACCCTGATAATTTGCCCCTACATCACCCAGCCCTGGTCCAAGATTATTCAAACAGGCCGCCAGGGCAGAAAATGCGGTCACCTGATCCAGACCACTGGCCATTAATATCAACATCATAATACTGAAACTGGCCACATACAATGCAAAAAACCCCCAGATGGCGTTACTGACATTTTCCGGCATTGCCTTACCACCGATTTTAACCGGGATTTGAGCACTGGGATGGATCAGACGAAAAATTTCTCTTAAGCCCTGTTTAAATAACAGAATAAAACGGATCACTTTCATACCGCCGCCGGTAGAACCGGCACACCCGCCCACAAAGCTGATAAACAACAGCATTACCGGCAAAAACCCCGGCCAGTTATAATAATCTGCGGTGGTAAAACCGGCAGTTGTGCCAATGGAAATAGTCTGGAAAATACCATGATGCACAGAATCTCCCCAGCTTTCAAAGGTACTGGAGTAGTGTAAATATAATACTGATATCATAGACGCAGTACCCAATATCATCAGATAAACTCGAAACTCCACATCATAAAAATAATGCTTAATACTGCGCATACGCAGGGCACTGAAATGCAGGGCAAAGTTAATACCTGCCACTAGCATAAATACTCCGGCAATAATTTCAATCAGTTCATTATTAAAATAACCGATAGAGGCATCATGGGTAGAAAAACCACCAATAGCCACGGTAGAAAAACTATGCCCTATAGCATCAAACAGACTCATCCCGGCCAGCCAGTAAGCCAGAGCACAGGTAATAGTCAGGCCCAGATAAATATACCAGAGCGCTTTGGCCGTTTCGGTAATTCTGGGTGTCAGTTTATTATCTTTCACCGGTCCGGGGGTCTCTGCCCGATACAGCTGCATACCTCCAATACCCAGCATAGGCAAAACCGCTACGGCCAGTACAATAATACCCATACCACCCAGCCACTGCAGCTGCTGACGATAATAAAGTATGGATTTCGGTAACTCATCCAGACCGGTAAACACGGTTGCCCCGGTGGTGGTTAAAGCAGAAATGGATTCAAACAGAGCATCAGTAAAACTGGCATGCAGACTATGAGACAGGTATAAAGGCAGTGAACCAACCAGACCAAAAACAAACCAGAATAACACCACCACAATAAAGCCGTCACGAATTCTCAACTCCTTGCGCATCGTTCTCACTGGCAGCCAGACAATCAGACCTGATAGAAAAATGACCAGAAAAGCGTTAAGAAAGGCGCTGATTTCTGCATCCTGATAGCATATAGAAACTGCAACAGGCGGTATAACGGTAGTGCTAAAAACCATTAATAACAGGCCGACTATGCGTAAAATAACAAGGGGTTGCATGCTTACTATGACCTAGATAAAGGTGACAGCCACCTGGAAAAGCCGTTCCACATCAATAATATGACGTTTATCCACTAGAAACAGAATTACATGGTCGTCTGATTCAATGACCGTATCATGATGCACAATAATGACATCGCCATTACGGACAATCGCCCCGATAGTGGTTCCCGGCGGCAGAGGAATTTCTTCCACTGCACGACCAACCACCTTAGAGGTTTTACGGTCACCATGAGCAATGGCTTCAATGGCTTCTGCCGCTCCTTTTCGTAGAGAATGCACCATTTCTACATCGCCGCGCCGAACATGAGCCAGCAAACTGCCTATGGTCGCTTCCTGGGGTGAGATAGCAATATCGATTTCACCACTTTCCACCAGATCCACATAGGCCGCCCGGTTAATCAGAGCCATCACCTTGCGAGCCCCCAGGCGTTTTGCCAGTAGTGCCGACATAATATTGGCTTCATCATCATTAGTCAGCGCACAAAATACATCCGTACCTTCAATGTTTTCTTCAATCAACAGTTCTTCGTCAGATACATCGCCCAGCAGGACAATGCTTTTTTCCAGCTCTTCAGACAGCATTCGGGCATTGGCCGGATTGTGATCAATAATTTTAACGTGCAGACGCCCTTCAAGCGTTCGTGCCAGCCGCTGTCCAATATTACCGCCACCGGCAATCATAATACGTTTAAACGGTTTATCCACCCGCCGCAGTTCCGACATCACTTTACGGGTGTTGCGCCGATCCACAATAAAGAATACTTCATCGTTTTCTTCAATAATCGTATCACCTTTGGGTATCAACGGCCGTCCCTTACGGTAAATCGCGGCAACCCGGGTATCAATATTAGGCATATGCTGACGAATTTCCTGTAGTTCATGCCCCAGCAAAGGTCCGCCCTTAAAAGCCCGGACCGCCACCAGCTGTACCTGCCCACCAGCAAAATCCAGCACTTGCAGAGCTCCGGGATATTCAATCAGACGTTTAATATAATCAGTAACCAGCTGCTCAGGACTGATCAGCACATCCACCGGCAGCGCATCATTGGTAAACAGTTCGGGGTGAATTAAATATTGATTGGAACGTACCCTGGCAATTTTGGTCGGTGTACGAAAAATGGTATAAGCAACCTGACAGGCAATCATATTGGTTTCATCACTATTGGTGACCGCAATCAGCATATCCGCATCATCACAACCGGCTTTTAACAGCACATTAGGATGAGAGCCTTTGCCTCTGACCGTACGAATATCCAGACGCTCCTGCAACACCGCCAATTGACGTCCGTCAACATCCACTACGGTAATATCATTATCTTCACTGGCAAGATTTTCTGCCAGTGAAGAACCCACCTGGCCGGCACCTAAAATTAGAATTTTCATGATCGTCTTTCTATGTTATTTTGATTTACTGACAATTTTTTTGGCATCAATACCCAGAGATTTCATTTTACGATATAAATGGGTGCGCTCGACACCTGCCAATTGGGCTACTTTACCCACACTGCCGCCTACCTCTATCAGTTTTTGTTCCAGATAAGCCTTTTCAAACATTTCTCTGGCTTCTTTTAAAGGATGATCAAACAGGCTCTGCAGAGCATCACTGCCTGAGCTTTCCAGTGCACCCAGACCAAATTCACCGGCAGAACTCTGATATTTCTGTGCCAGAAGTTCTTCAATTTCTTCCAGTGATATGGTTTCCTGATCGGAGACTATTAACAGTCTCTGCACCAGGTTTTTTAACTCCAGTAAATTACCCGGCCAGTTATAATTGCGCAGGCGGTTTAAGGCCGCAATGGAAAAACTGCGATAATTAAACTGTTCCTGCTGCACAAAACGATCCCTATAATAGTTCAGAGTATCCGGCACATCTTCACAATGTTTGCGCAGAGGAGGAATACTGACCGGCAATACATTTAACTGGAAATATAGTTCTGCTTTAAATTTACCTTCTTTAACCAGCTGTTCCAGAGAATAATGTGTCGCGGTAATTATCCGGCAGTTAAGCACCATAGCTTCAGTACCACCCAGACGATGAAACTGACCGGTTTCCAGAGTGCTTAATAAACGTCCCTGAGTAGCCGGATCCATATCGCCAATATCATCAATATACAGAGTTCCCTTACCGGCCTGTTCCAGCAGACCATAATAAGTCCTGCCATCCTGCTCTGAACCAAATAGTTCACGGGCCGAGTTATCCGGATCCAGGGTTGCCACTCCCAGTTCAATATAGGGCTGATCATAACGTGGACTCAGGCGATGCAGCAGACGGGAGTATTTACTTTTACCACTGCCGGGTTCTCCGACAAACAGCACCCTTGAATCATGCTCGGCAATCTGTTCAATTTCCCGACGTAAATCCTGATTAACCTGGCTTTTACCCACCGGCTCATCTACCGTCATTAATTGCTGACGCATCCCCTGGTTTTCTTTATCCAGCTTATAGGCATCCAGAGCATGTTCAACCGTCAGCAGCAGTTTAGCCAGCGACAGCGGTTTTTCCAGAAAGTCATAGGCACCCAGTCGAGTCGCTTCAACAGCCGTTTCAACACTGCCGTGACCGGACATCATAATCACTGGAAAACGACTGATATCATCATTTTCCGCCCATTCTTTTAATAGACTGATACCGTCAATATCAGGCATCCAGATATCCAGCAGAACCAGTTCCGGCTCTCGTTTTTGAAAACTTTCTCTGGCCGCCTGACCATTTTCTGCAATATCGACTTCATAGCCTTCATCCTGCAGGATCTCCTGCACCAGTTCACGGATATCCGGTTCATCATCAACAACAAGTATATAGGCAGATGCCATTTTTTTTCCTCAATAACAATGTTTTTTAGATAGCTCTGTCAGGCGACCGGTAATTTTATAATAATTCTGGCTCCGCCCTCAGAGGCATTTTCTGCAATAATAGAACCACCGTGTTCTTCAATAATTTTTTTCACAATAGCCAGACCCAGGCCAGTTCCCTTAGGCTTATTAGTCACATAAGGGTCAAATATATTGGCCAGCATATCTTCCGGAAAACCGGGTCCGTTATCAGATAGTTCCAGTTCACACCAGTATTGATTATTATTTTCCTGCAAGCGAGTTTTAACCGTCAATACAATATTATCGTTATTACCACTTGCTTCCAGGGCATTTTTAATCAGATTATGAAAAACCTGCCGTAAACGTCCCTGATCCACTTCTACCAGCGTACCACTGATCCCCAGCTCCTGTTTTATAGTCAGTTTATCGCTGCCGCGATACAAATCAACTACTTCGGTCAATAAACTTTCAATATCCAGAGTCTGCATTTTCAGTTCAGGCATTTTAGCGTATTCAGAAAATGCTTTAACCATTTCCTTCATACTGTCAACCTGGTGAATAATCGTTGCTGTCAGGCGCTCCAGAGTTTCAGCATCTTTGTCATTCATGGTTTTCAGGTACTTGTGGCGCAGACGTTCTGCCGATAACTGAATTGGAGTCAGAGGATTTTTAATTTCATGAGCCAGGCGTCTTGCCACTTCGCCCCATGCCGCATCTCTTTGTGCCTGTACCAGTGAAGTAACATTTTCAATAACAATCACATATCCGCCATCGGCCAGCGCAGTACCACGACAGAGCAGATTTTTTCGACCACCCGATTCGCTCAGGGTAATTTCCTCATTCCAGTGTTTTACCCGATTCTGAATGGAGCTCATAATCCAGCGCACCAGAGATTCCAGCTCCGGTTTTTCCCTGGTCAGCTGGAACAGGGACTGCCCCAGATATTCATTAACATTAACACCCAGAATCACACTGGCTTCCGGATTACTGGTACGGATTTCCTTATTCTCAGACAAACTGATGATCCCGGAGGATAGATTGCTTAACACAACTTCCAGATAATCACGCTGTCGTTTAGCCTGTTGATGACTTTCTTCCAGAGCATTATGGGTTTGAGACAGACGGCGCACCATTTTATTAAAGGACTGAATCAACAGGCCAAAGTCATCATCATTCAATAAAGGAATGGGTTTATGATACTCACCTTCCGCTACTGCCTTGGTGCCTTCAGCCAGATCCCGAATCGGTTCCGCAATACGTTTAGCTGAAAAGAACGCTGCCCAGACCGCACTTAAAATACCTAATAACAACACCAGAGACAGGGTCAGGGTAAAGCTGATCTTCAGCGGTTTGCGTAAATACACCAGACTTTTATATTCTGAATAGGCCTGCTGCACACTGGCTGCTAGGCGGTGCTGACGTTCACTCAACGGTGCCAGAGCCTGTAAAATCAAATAGTCTTTATCATTATTATAGGGAATTCGTAGCAATACCCGAATCATTCGACTGGAGTTTTTACTAAGATCCACGACCACATGATCTCTGCCCTGCTGCAAAGGCAATAATAAATCCGAGCTGGGCAAATCCGGCACAATATCACCTTCCTCAATAGAACTGGACCCCAGAACATGACCGCCTGGTGTCATGAGCGTCACCTCATCCATCCCCCCTTTTTCGCGTATTTCGCTTAGTGCAACCACGGTTAAGGTAGTCAGATCTTTAAGTGTTTCATCGGTCAGACGGCGCATTTGCCGCAGCAGGTTTTTTTTACGTTCATCCACGGCTGAACGACTGAGAGTTAAAGCATCTTCCAGTGCCTTTTCAACAGTTACATCAAACCAGCTGTCGATACTGCGATTAATAAACTGAATGGAAAAACTATATACCACCAGGGCAGGCAGAATAGCCAGACTGACAAAAATAATAACCATTCTTAAAGTCAGACGTGCACCGGCTACATGCTGGCGCAGCTGACGCAATAATCGCCAGGCCTGGCGAGCAATCAGAAATATCAGCATCACCAGAATAACCAGATTAACGGCCAGCAGCAGATAGTAAAGCTGCTGAAACTGCTCCGCATCCATTGATGCACTATTAATCATACGCAGAGAGATTAATAGTAAAATAATCAGGATAAAGATGGCCAGCGGACCGCTAAACAATTTTCTTATCATTGCCTCTGCTCCTGAAGATTTTTACTGCTGCGCTTGTTCCTGTTTTCAGCAAAAGTTACCGGCCATTGAAACCAGGAGCTTTCAAGACGCCATGCTGAAGACAGAGCGGCAATCTGTCGTAATGCCGGAGGCAGATGATTAATATCCAGGAAAGTATGGATCCGGACAAAATAATGCTCTCCTGAACTGAGCTTTTTTCGCTTTATCAGATGTGCGCCGCGAATCGTACCCAGTACCGCCAGTGCTTCTTCACGGCTATTAAAACTATAATGCTCATTATTGGCCAGGTTGGTCACCACATGGACATCCGTTAATGGATGGTAGCGCAACTCAAACAGCTGCATAGATTCCTTAACAATAATATTACGCCACCAGGGTCGTTTACGATACACCTGGACTTCTACGGCAATGGTCAGAGGTATGCCATTTTCCAGCGCTTCAACCACCTGCCTGGTGAAATTCATGGTTAAATTCGCATCAATCAGAATATCACCTTCTTTTGTATAGGTTGTTACCGAATTAACCAGAAATTTATTCTGTTCGCTGTATTGCGGCAATAATTCAAATATTACGAAAATGATTATAGAACCTAAAATCCCGAGAAACAGCAGCAGAAAAAACTGATTTTTTGAAACCGTTTTATCGGGCTTTGCTTTAATTAATGGCTCGATGTCCCCGGATAACTCCTTATTGCTCATTATCAGTTTCATCCGCATTGCTGCCCGCCTGTTTTTCCAG
>JALSUJ010000129.1 GCA_027071355.1 Gammaproteobacteria bacterium
GATTTTTCTGCCTGAGCAAATAGCTCATCACATTCTTTATGATGTGCGGCCATAAAGGTATTAATGGATGAAGATAACAAAATTACCCCTCAATAGAATTAACCAAAATGATAATAAGCTAAATTCTACTGTGAGGGGAAAATAGTGCCTTAACCCATGTCAAGGATTTTACTTTGACTGGATTTAATCTGGTGTGAATTACCACGAAAAACAACCAGCTTCCGTTTCTTTTCCAGCTGATATTCATACATGGGATCGTAATAGGAGGTCAGTAATGATTCAATCCATAATTTATGCTGTACTACCGAACCATTGTCACGCTGTTCATTCAGTGCACTGGCCATTAATTTCCGGATCCCCTGATAGCGTTCGCCACCCAGACGTTTTTTAACTCGTTCCAGACTATCCAGAAGATATTTAGAAAACTGTTCAAAGGCAGCCTGCTCCAGATGCTGTTCGGAGCCCTTGATTTCCTGGTCATTGTTGATCCGGACATAGTTCTGATAATAGTCCAGCAGATCAATTACATAATCTTTAAGGATGATATTAACTCGATAGTCCAGTGCTTCTTCAAGCATGACCAGAGGCGATTGAGACATTTTATCCCTCAATGACTGAGGCAGGCACAAACTGCCGATCATCCGGCTTTCATCTTCCATCCAGAAATTGTTTACGCCCTGTTCACGTTGACGCATTAAAATAATGGCCAGGGTATTTTCAAAATTGATCTGCGTGGGCTGCCCATCTGGAAAACGTCCAAAACTGGAACCCCTGTGCCTGGCCAGACCTTCCAGATCAATACTATGACTGAGTTCTTTTAATAGCCAGGTTTTACCGGTACCGGTTTTACCCCCAAGAACCACAAAACGGGACTGTTCCACAGCCTGTTCCAGTTCATCAATTAAAACCCGGCGCATGGCTTTATAACCACCATTGACCAGGGGTAATTCAATGCCCTGTTCTTTTAGCCATAGCTGGGTCGTTCTGGAGCGTAAACCACCTCGAAAACAATACAGATAGCCATCAGGGTGCTGTTGGGCAAAATCTTTCCAGTGGGCAATACGTTGTACCCTGATATCACCGCTAACCAGTTGATGACCGAGTTTTACAGCAGCATCCTGACCGCGTTGTTTATAACGAATGCCTACCTCATGGCGTTCCTGATCATTCATTAAGGGGGCATTAATGGTATTAGGAAAAGCCCCCTGTTCAAATTCAAGCGGAGCTCTGACATCCATTAAAGGAGTATTTTTTAAAAACAGGGAACGGATCAGTTCTCTGTCAATTGCATTTGCCATAAATTAACCTGTCAGTGAAACTAAAAATTCAGATCCATCCAGTGCTTTAATTTCACCAATGATCTGTGCCTGATAATACCCTGCATCCTTTAATTGCTGCAGACAATCCTGTGCTTTATTTCTGTCAATTCCGGCCAGTAAACCACCGGCAGTCTGAGGATCAAATAACAGAGGATAATGACTATTTTCTGAATAGCGGTCAATATTGGCGATTATGTGTTTCAATCTGAAATTTTCATCCTGAAGAGAGCTGAAAATCCCCTGTTTTATCATGGCCACTGCACCTTCAAGTACTGGCAATGAAGAAAGATCCAGATTAACGCCAACCGCCGAAGCTTTTAACATTTCTACCAGATGCCCCAGCAGACCAAAGCCGGTAATGTCTGTACAGGCCTGAACATTATAATGTTTAAAAATAACAGATGCCTGATGACTGGAAACCAGCATGGAATCTATAGCCTTATCCACCCAGCGACCTTTGGACTTCATACGCATATTGGCAGCCAGCAGAACGCCCGTTCCCAGGGGTTTGGTTAGAATTAATAGCTGACCGGGCTGCAGACCGGATTTAGTCATCATGGCGGTTTTATTAACAAAACCATTCACACTTAAACCAAAAGCCATTTCCGCACCTTCCCCGGTATGGCCGCCCAGCAGCTGCATCTCACTGGCCTGAAGAACCTCCAGGGCTCCAGACATTAACTGAAAAAGTTCCTGTTCAATGATTTTTTCCGGGGCATAAGGCAAAGTCACTAATGCCAGTGCTGAATGAGGCGTGGCCCCCATAGCATACAGGTCTCCAAGTGCATGGTTGGCTGCAATTTTACCCAGCAGAAAAGGATCATTTAAAAAGGTTTTAAAATAATCCAGTGACTGTACCAGCAGTTGTCCTTCAGGAACTTCAATCACGGCAGCATCATCGGACTGTTCCAGACCAATAACAACGCCAAAAGCATCAGCAGCAGTGCTGCCGTCCTGTAAACGCAGCAGTACGCGGTTTAAAATGGAACTACCCACTTTTGCACCACAGCCCCCGCAGCGCATGGGAATTTCCTTAAGACGCAGCAGAACATCGTCTGCAACCATATTGCTATTGATTTCAATGCTCAGGGTGTCTGACATATCCGGGAAATCCTTAAATTGCGCCATAAAACGAAGATCAATCCAGTTTTTATATTGCCATACCCATGCCCCCTGAAAAGCAAAAGGTCCCCTGGAAGCAACTGCGGTTTTATCGGCACAATTGAGCAAACTTAAAAAATGTTTTTGCGGACGGTAGGCAGATAACGATTTTTGTTCAATAAATCGGCATAGATTTTTAAACAGAGGTGGCCCCTGCCGGACAGCATAAACTCCGGACTTGGGTCTGGGGAAATTAACCATAGAGGCAATATCACCCGCAGCAAAGATATTTTCAAAGGAAGTTGACTGCAAATAATCATTAACCAGAATAAAACCCCGCTCATCCACTGCCAGACCGGCTCCACCCGGCCAGGAAGGGGTGCTGGCCGTAGTACACCACATTACGGCATCTGCTTCCAGAGCCTGCCCATTACGACAGTTCATAACACGGCGTTGCCGGGCACCTGTAGTTCGGATATCACTAATAAAGGTACCCGTAAGGAGGCTAATACCCCGCTCTTTAAAAAGCGATTTTATACGCTGCTGAACCGAAGCATTATGAGATGGCAGCAGCCTGCTATCAGCAGTGACCAGAGTATAACTCATTTGTTTTGAGCTATGCTGGCGAGCCAGTTCCTGCTGCAGTCGAAACTGTACTGCCATTATTAATTCGACACCACTGGCCCCACCGCCAACGACTGTGACGTGTTGAAATTCAGTATCGTGTAATGCCCGGTGAATTAATTCTTCAAGTTGAATTATAAAGGTATTAACCGGTTTAACGGGAATAGCGTATTCCCTGACACCGGGAATATTAAAATCATCTGGAGTTGAGCCGATATTAATTGACAGTAAATCATATCTGAGTACGGGACGATTACTGGAATATACCAGCTGCTGTACAGGATCAATTCCTGTCACCCTGGAATGAAACAGCCGGCAATGAGCAAATTCTGCCAGAGGTCTTAAATCCAGATGCACATCATCATAACTGTATTGTCCGGCAATAAAGCCCGGTAACATACCGGAGTAGGGTGTATGAATGTCACTGGCCAGCATGGTGATACGTAATCCGGGCAATGGATTCATGGCAAACATTTTTAATAAACCGACATGACTATGCCCGCCGCCAATAAGTACAAGTTCTTTAACTGCAATGTCTGGATGGGAATTCAAGAAACCGGCCTGATTAGAAGGTATTTAATAGTGCTGAACCGCCACGGGTAAGTTGGACTGATTTTAACAATATTCAGAATTTTTTTCCATAATCCTGGAAAAATCATAAGTCCCTATTTAACAATACCGGCTGTACGTCATAGCTGCAGCGTTTTCAGCAAAGCCTGATGGATTTATCACCATTGACCAATACTTTTTGCATGGCATAAAAAAAGCCCATTAAAAAATGGGCTTTCAGGCTTTAAACTTAAATACAAAAATATCAGTTCTAAATCTTGCAGTGCATTTCTAATAGCTTCCTGCTAAATAGTTGCGCCTTATTTTTATTGCTGATCCAGTCTGTATATATATTTTTATAATTTAAGT
>JALSUJ010000130.1 GCA_027071355.1 Gammaproteobacteria bacterium
AAGAAAAAGCCCGCCCGGGAAACCGGAGCGGGCTTTTTTTATGACTGACGACAAAACAACTAATGACCTGCTCTTTTCTCTGGCTCTGGCTCTGGCTCTGGCTCTTTCTGAACGCTCAGCGCTCAACGCTGCTCTTCTCCTGCTCTTCTCCTGCTCTTCTCCTGCTCTTAAAAAGTATAACTATTGAGAATTTTCTGGTAAGTTCCGTCTTTTTTAATTGCGGCTAATCCCTGATTAAATTTGTTGATAATGGTTTTACTTTCTTTATTGGCAACGGGGGCTGCAATATAAAGGTTTCGGGTGGTCAGGTTGTTGCTTAGAAAACGAAAGTCTTTCTGGTTGTTACCCATAAAATGCTCGAGTTCGTATAATGCCAGGCGTTTATCTGCTACCGCCAGATCCAGTTTGCCATTTTGTACGGCTATCAGATTTTGAGTCAGTCGATTGGCTTTAAATTTAAGGATCTGCGGATCTTTCATAAATTTTTCATCATAAGCGTATTCGTTTAAAATCCCCACCAGCATACCGTGCAAATCAGTTAGTTTATTATATTCAAACTGAGATTTTGCATTGGCAACAAAAACAATATTATTTTTTAAATAAGGCTGACTATACAATAGTTTCTTTTTACGCTGCTGGGTTTTCCAGACAGCCCCTACTACGTCATAAACACCCAGTTTTGAGCCTGCCAGTGCTTTTTCCCATTTTTCTATGCGTATATTGGGAGTATAACCTGCTCGCTGTAAGGCGGTTTTCACAATTTTCATAGCCAGGCCGCCATCAGGCAGGGATTCATCGACATAGGGGGGCCATATATTGGCAACCACATTAATTTCCTGTGCCTGGGCAGGCAGATATAACAGACTGCATAGTAAGAACAATATCCATGTTATTTTTTTCATATTTACCTCGCCAGAATAATAATATCCTGAGTCTTTATTTTAATATTTTCCAATGCCCGTCAATTTTACAAAATGTAAAAACTGCCTGACCATCTTTTTCCTGAGTATGGTTACTTATTCTGGTTTTTCTGCAATTATAACCATTAATTTCACTGGTATCTAATGGAGTTATTGTTCCAGAATGTCCAGTTTCTTCATTTTTCCATTCCGACATCTGACCATTTTTATACTCATTTAAGGCCTGCACACCGGTGGTCTGTAATAACTCAAAATCAGTATCAGTAAATTCACTAACCGGGCTGTATTTTAAGTACTGCATATTAACTGCCTGAGCATTACTGAACAAAACAAAACAGCTTCCGCTGACAAGAAGTAATCTGATTAAAAATGAATGTATGGCTTTAACTGACATAATGACAGGTTTCCTTCAAATTAGGTTGAATTTATTGAGTATAAACGGATGAGCCTAAAGCATCAACCGCCCATGTTATAGATTAAAACGTAAATAGGAACCGCTGGCCTGACGCATTTCTTCTAAACTGGGAAGTTCTGCATTATAAGGTTCAGACTGTGCCCCCCTACAGGTAATAGAACGAACCTGGGATTTAGAGTTTTTATCAACAGCCTGTAATTTAAACCGATAAAAACGCTTAATATCTACGGGCGAATCTGAATTCCCCCATACCACACCAATAGCAGCCACTTTCAATGGCTGCAAAAAAACTATCGGACTCTCATCCTGTACAATAGACACTATTCTAAATAGTCCCGGTGCAATTGTTTGAGCTTGTTCAGAAACAGTGTTAATTTCCACTTCACAGTTTACTTCATATAGATTCAAACGCCCCTGTGGTTGCGGCTCTCCATTTTGAAGAAAGACTCTGGCAGAATTCGGGTGAACCGTTAAAGACTGAAGAATTTCAATAGCAGCCCCTGTATCGGCTTCTATATAACGTCCTTCTGAACGGATTTGAGTTGATTGGCAGGCAGTTAATATGATTAATGAAGATATAACAATTATAAATTTCATTTTACTGGCTCTTAAGAGACTACTTTTTTTAGTAAGGTTTTAATATCCCAGGCTTTATCACTGATTTTATTATCCCCGATAACAGCACGTTTTAAACCCTGAGTAATTTCATCCACATCAATTCCAAAGGTTCCTAAGGAATAGGTATTAATAATTTTAGGTCGTATTTTATCTGCCGTTTTATTAATTTCATACAAATCCAGTACTTTATACAAAGTAACCGGTTTACGATTAATATCCCGCAAAATCAGCACCTGGGGTAATAGCTGATTTTTACTATGCTGCTCAACAATAATGGCAATTTCTTTAGAATTCAGTTCCACAATGGAACCCACCGGATAAATACCAATAGAACAGATGAACTCTTCCACCAGTTCTGCCATAAATTCTTTATCCCGCAATTTATATAAATGTTCTACTGCACGAGTGGGATCCAGTGAATTTTCCTGCACTCTGCGATTCGTAATTTCTTCATAATAGGTTACCAGTCCTGCTACCTGTGCCAGAAATGGGATTTCATTTTCCATAAGTCCCATGGGATAACCGCTACCATCAAAGCGTTCACAATGCGCCCGGATAATGGTAATAATAGCCTGCGGCGTTCGACCCATGATTTTCAGAGCATCCAGAGTCAGATCCACATGTTTCTGATACTCCTGTAATTCCTCGCCCTCCAGCTTATCTTCGTTCTCCAGCAGTTCTCTGGATAATTTAGCCTTACCAATATTACATAATAACAGGGCAATGGAAAGATTATTCATCTTTTCCTTTTCCAGCCCGAGATAACGGGCAAAAGCAATAGCCCAGATAGAAGTTCTTAAGGAACGATTATGTGAATGGGTGTCTTTTTCATGTAAGCGAGTCAACCAGAGAAAAGCATCCGGATTGCGCACCACACTATCGACCACAGCAGTAGCGGTACGTTTTACCGTTAATATATCAATATTTTTACCGGCATGAGCATTGGTAAATAAATTATTCGCGGTAATCGTAATATCTTTGTACAATTGATTGGCTGTTCGAAATTCTTTAGTAAAACTGGTGGTTTTTTTATACTGATTGTCTTCTTTACGAATATTCTGCCGTTTTGATTTTCGACTAAAGGTCAGATCTTTAATATCGGTATTGGCAATGGTTTTTATAGTGGAAAATTTAATATCAGTATTGGCAATGGTTTTGATTTTTGAAAACAGCGAGGCTTCTGTCTGACTTTTATATTTGATTTTCTGTTTTGTCAGCTCAACATCAATAAAAACAAACTGACATAAACGTTCCAGTTTTTCTATATCTTTAATCGTTTCAATAAAAAAACCTTCCAGCATATAGTCTGTTTCCAGCCAGGGACGATCCAGTGCCGAAACATACATACCAATTGCCAGATTATGTGTCAGAACTTTCTCTGTTTGAACCGCCATATATTCCTAAATAGATAAAATCTGTGTAATTACTCAGCATAAAACACTAGCTGAGAGTAATAACTTAACTGTAATACACAAAGTTAAACTTGCACGGACTGAACTCTCATTTTTTAAACATAAAAAGACTTATATTAAATATTTACAGGTGCTTCATTGATAGTTTAGCTTGAATCGTGCATTATTTGGTCTTAGATATAGTAATACATCTAAGACTAATTTCAATTAAAGGAACCAGGAATGAAACAAAAATTTATTATTACTTCAGCAATTGCGGCACTTTTCGTATCAAATATTGCTTTAGCAGACAAGAAAATGCCCTCCGCAACTGAAAGTATGCTTGTTGAACAGCAACTGGAAGTGCTGAAAATTAATAAGGATGAACGCTGGGTCATCCTTAAAGACCGTTCAGGTTTTACTAAAAAGGTTGAAGTAGGTGAAGGTGCCAGAAATTTTGATCAGCTTCATGTAGGTGATATTATCAATGTTAACTATGCGGAAACCATACAGATTAAAGCCTTTGGCCCTGACGCTATTAAAATGGGTAAAGAAGCAGAAGCCATTTTTGCTCGCACGCCTGAAGGAGCCAAGCCCGGTGGTGCAGCGGCGGCGGCAAAAACCATCGTAGTAACCATCAGTAACATTGATCTTAAGCATAATGTTGTTACACTTAAAGATAAACAGGGTAATAGCAAAACATTCAGGCCTCAGAATCCTGCCAATCTTAAAAAAGTTAAAGTAGGTGATAAAGTAGCTATTTCTGTGGCTCGTGCTGCATCAATTAAAGTACAGGATAAATAATAAGCTATACTTTTATAAGCTAGTAAAAATAAGCTAGTAAAATATGTACCATAGTCCAGGCTGAACACAGATTTCGGTACATACTTTTATTATCCTCCAACTAAAAAGTTGCCTGTTTTTTCAGGAATTAGGGTATCTGTATAATAATGAAGTCTTTAAGTGTTTTCTGTATTTTACCGGTATTGCTTGTCAGTAATAACATTCAGGCAGTTACTATTTCTCAATGTATACAGGCTGACGGAACCATTGAATTTACCAATCAGGGCTGTTCCGGCTCCAGTAATCTCAGTGCCCGACGAGTCTTCACTAAGAATTTAACTCGAGCCGTTATTAACAAAACCAGTACCCGAAAACACAGGCAAAAACCCTTCAGGCAGAAAGAATTTGTTCAATTACAAACTCAGCTGCTTAAAGCCCGGTCACGTTCAGAAATGGAAAAGCATACCCGGGACATCATGTACAAAATCAATGACCATGCCCGTAAAGGTAATCTTAAAGCTGCCTATAATATGATTGCGGCCACTTATGCCAAACTGGCAAAAGAACATAAAAATCAGCAGTGGAAAGGATTATCGGTATCAAAAGACGCTCAAAAAATTCAGTCTCTTTTTGAAAACATACTGATCACTCAATCAACCACATCAAAACCTTCTGAGCTTACTCAAATCATTCAAACTGCCTGGGATAATTTCCAGGGCAGCATTTAAAACATTAGTTAGTGTGCATCCATTTATTGATGCACACTAGCAGCACAAGGATGTGCTGCTCATTTTTAACTACCGTAAGTCGTTGAAAATGGACACTAGTTAGTGTCCATCCATAAATAGACGAATAAATTCGTCACTACAATTATTACTCTTATAAGTTATTGATAAATTTAGCTCTATCTGTGTAGTGACGAATTTATTCGTCTAAGAATGTCAATTTCCGGATGGGCACTAGTTAAAAGGTAAACGTTCAAAGCTGAACAAGTTTTTAATTACCATAACGTTTCATAATTTTTTCTTTAGCATTTTTATATTCACTTTCAGAAATAATGCCTCGTTTATAGCTTTCATCCAGATCTATCAACTCCTGTCCCATAGTAGTAGTCGTGGTAGTCGTGGTCTTAACTTCTGTGTCACTGCCGCCACAGCCTGTCAAAGAGAGCAGTAATAAAGCAACAAATAGTATTCTGAAAACGATCATAATTTTTCCTCATTTGTAATAAATGCCCATTATCATAACACAAATTTTTTGACCAGAGCAGTTACTCAAGTTCTATGGTGTAAATAATATTAGCACCACTTTTTTCTGCACTGCTGGTGCCCTCTAAATGTAGATTTTTTCGTAATGAATAACGTACAGACACTTCACTGCTTTCATCACCGGCACCGGCATTAACACCTACACTGAGTTTATCCGTTATTTCTGTGCCCGCATAAATTCGTGAATTTTCCAAATTATCACTGGTTTGCCCAAGCAGTAATAAAGAGGTTATATCTTTACTGCTCAGACCCGGCTGTGAGGAAAAAGTTGACACATCCAGATTATTTGCCGTACCAGTTGCCATGACACCAACAGTAATATCATTAACATCCTTACTGGCACGAATATTCAGACCAGGTTCATTAAGATAGCCCCCGCTATAGGACAGACGCCCCTGTTCAATATTAAGATAT
The DNA here is from genome assembly GCA_027071355.1 of Gammaproteobacteria bacterium. GTDB lineage: Bacteria > Pseudomonadota > Gammaproteobacteria > GRL18 > GRL18 > JANELJ01. The sequence continues at coordinate 5,810 of JALSUJ010000130.1, forward strand.
TGCCCATATGCTCTAAAAGTACCATCCCGGGTGAGTAATTCACCATTGGCTGTAGCCAGTCTATTAGGAAGTTGTCTTACCTGCATCTGCCCATCAAGCCAGGTATTCACACCAAAAGCTTTAATATGAACATCCTTACCCATTTTTAATAGAATATTCATATTGACCGCCAGAGGTGAAGACTTTTCTTCACCTACAACAATAGCATCTGATGACACTCGTTTTACATTCGCCGGGAGTTCATTTAAAACAATTTCCGCTTTTGGAATCAACACTTCTCCATTGAGTGACAGACCTTTATTGGTATGATCCAGATGCAGTTGAGGTGAAATATAAATCTGATACTCCAGAGTATTCATTAACAGAAAATTTTCTCCAGTCAATTTTAAGTTAACTGTCCAGTCATCCAGTTTATTTATATGGCCTTTTCCTGTCATTATCAGCGAGCCTTTGCCGGACTGAGTTTGGCCATTGATATCTATAACGGAACCATTTTTCCCCTGAAGTTGAATACTGGTATTTTCCAGTTTCAGACCCAGTAGCGGAATACTCATCTTTTGCACCCCCAGTTCAGCCCGACCGGTTATTTCTGGTTGTGATAAAGTCCCTCCAAATTTTAAATCGGCATTCATTTGTCCCTGTAGTTCGTCAATTTCCGGGCTGAATAATTTAAAGAGTCCCAGCTCTTTTATATTCATTTTTAAAACACCTTTTAACGATGCTCTGGCTGGATCTTTTTCAAGCGAGCTTCGTTCAATATCAATACTGCCTTCCAGACCATGCTGATCGGTTTTTAAAAACCACTGAGTGGATAATTGCTGCGGTTTCATTTGAGCCATTAGTTTAAACTGCTGAAATTTCAGCGCGACCTGAGTATCCTGATTAAGACGATAAATCGTTTGCCCATTACTCAGATTTAAGTTCAGCTTACCCAGTAGTACATCCTTTTCCCGGATACTCAATTGTCCGTTTATCTGTCCCTGCAGGCTTTTTAAATCTTCAGGCAACCAGGGTTTTAATAAGGAAGCAGGAAGCTGTTTAAAAACCAGCTCAGCCGTGGATGATCGGGCAGCATTCAACCACCAGTTTACATTGGAACAGACACGTGAGCGGGCTTTTTGCAGACAGTAGTTCTGCAACACAAATTGTGCAGCAGAAAGTTTAAGAATAGCGGACTGTTTTTTCGATACCATTCCCTGAGACCATAAGCCCAGTAATTTGTCTTTAACTGAAGAATGAAGCAGACGGCCTTCCCAGCTATGGGTTTTTAACTGATACGCACCGGTTGCATTCAACTGTATTTCCTGTTCTGCTAAAATAGTTTGTATATCCAGGACCTGCTTATTAATATTGCCATTGACTGTCATATTAAAGCGGTCAATTTTAACCCCATCATAAAGCAGTTTATGCGCATTTATCTGGGCCTTTATTTTTACTTCAGAAACTGGGCCTGATATCTGCCCCCGACTTTTTAAACGACCTTTAACAACACTGGAAAAGGCCGCTATATCAGGTATATTAATTTCCCATTTCAAATCCATTTGCGGTTGAATCACACCATTAATGTCAATGCTTGTCTGACCGCTATGAAAGCTAAGCTGATCAATATTCAGATGGCCGTCAACAAGTTCAATACGGCCCTGAGCTGATAAATCATGTCCATCAAATACTCCTGTCAATTCCTTGATTGAAAATAATACATTGTATTTAACGGGTATAAGCAGTTGATTTATATTCTGTTGATGAGCCAGCTTACTGAACGAAAATACGCCACTGTTCAAAATTAGCGGTAAATGTTCTGTCTGCAAAAACTGAAAATTGTGGATGTTGATTTTTTGAATAAGCAGATCAAAAGGTAATTCTAATTGCGCCAGATATGATTCTGTTTCCAGCTCAACGGGAAGTTCTTTTTTAGCACTGGATATATTTTCCTGTGCTTCTATCTGATTAAACCTGAATACAGCATCATTGACATTCATACTATTAATGAGCAGCTGAGACTTAAACAAAGCCTGATATTGCCAGCCAATTTCTATTTCTTTTGCCTGAAAATGTATTTGTTGATCCTGGTATTGAACTTCATTAATCTTAAACCTTTTAAGTAAACTGCCCTGAATACTATGAAACTGAAATGATCGTCCAGAAAACTGACTCGCTATTTCCAGAATCCACTGACTCCCCTGTTGCGTCGACACCAGAAATAATGCTACGGATAAAGTCATTAATATCAGCAAAAAAGACCATATAAGCAAGCGGCGTATAATTTTCACAAATTGACCTCAAACCCCAGATAAAAAACCATTGAACCCAGTCTGGTTTGTTTATTATCTTCATTTACCGGCCAGCCCAAATCCGTTCTGATCATACCTATCGGAGATAACCAGCGGGCACCAAAACCCGCACCATAGTAGAGTTTATCAAGTCGACTATTATAGGCATTACCAGTATCCAGAAAAACTGCGGCCAGCCACTTCTCCTGGATTTGATAATTATATTCCAGTGAACCACTGAGGACATTTTTACCGCCCACTACCTGGCCGGTTTTATCTTTCGGACCCAGCGATTTCCAGTTATAGCCTCGAACACTTTGATCGCCCCCGGCAAAGAAACGCAGGGAATTTGGATAAAGTTCAAAATCATCCACATTAGCCAGTCCAATTTCACCTCGCAGAATAAAACGGCCTTTCTCTCCGACAGGAAACAATCGTCGAGACTTTAGATGTAGACGCAGGTAACGGGTATCTGACCAGATAAGATTAGGCGCACCTCTTAACTCTGCATACGCAGACCAGCCTTTTTGTGGATAAGGCTTATTTTCAATAAACATGCCTTCCATACGCCCGCCTATGGAAATAAGACGGGTCGTTGTTTCAGGTTGAACACCTGATTCGAAATGCTCAAATTTATATTCAGTAAACAGTTTGGAATGCCAGTCCTGCCATTTAAACACCCAGGCAGTTTCCAGATCAAAGGTGTCCCTTGATGTGTCATCTGTTTTTTCTGTTTCGAATTTCGAAGTAATACCAATTTTATCGGTACCAGGCTGACCAACAGGCATCCACCAGGTGCCTCTTAAAGAACTCTTTTTATCCGAAAGTTTTAATAGCACATCACTATAATGCCCGTAAGAATTCAGTAAGCGATTTTGCCAGCGAAACGTGGTATTCAGTTCAATATCTGTATCATAACCCAGACCAAAAGAGAGTTTATGGCGTTTGGCTGGTGTCAGATTAATATCTACCGGTACCTTCTGCTCCTGCACTTCAGCAAATTCAGGTTTTATATCCACCAGTGAAAAATAACCGCTTTTAACCAGAGCTTGCTGTAACTTCAGGAGATCCTCCTGAGATAATGGTGTACCCGGTTCTATTCGGCTGGCAAACCCCTGTACAAAATCTTTATTTAATATAGTTTGATGGAAGCGGAATGCACCAAAGAAATATTGTGGTCCAGGCTCAATCACTAAAAAAATCTGAGCTCTATTGCTATGAGGATCAATTAATAATTGTTTTTTTATAAACTGTGCATCGGTATAACCCAGATTACCAATCCGGCTGAGTAATCGATATTTTTCATCTTCATACTGCTCTTGATCCAGAAAATCACCTTTGTGAATAGCAAATTGAGCACTGATAGCCTGTATTTGTCTGTTATCTCTGCCTTCCCCGCTCAATTGCACATTAACCTGAGTCACTCTAACACGTTTACCCGGTATAATATGATAACTTGCCAGCCATTGTCCCTGCTGATTCTTCTGCAATTGCCCCTGAACCTGACTATTGTAAAATCCCCAGGCACGCATAGCCTGTTTAATATTTTGTGTTGCCCGAGAATGCAGTTGCTGTAACCGTTGTTCAGTTAAACCCGCCAATGCAGCGTATTTTTTTATTTCCAGGTATTCCTGTACCTGTTCGGTTAATTCCTTATCAAGACCACTAATTTTTACCTCAACTACCGGCCTGGCTGGTTCCACGCTTTCTGCCGTCTGAGTATAGCCTGCAGGGCTATACAATAGACAAAGCAGTGTAAATAGAATACTGCAAAAGTGTTCCTTAAGAAGGTATTTCTGCTTATTAATTTGACCGGTCATTCTGTTTTAATAAAAGTTATTCAATAGTTGTATTTAAACAACAAAAAGTTATACGTATCTTTAACAATTTTTATTGTTGTCAATAGATAACTCATAACTTTTAACTATCCTGTTGTTTTATAAGTATTTATTTTATATCAATCTATTGCAGCCCTATGTCATATAAATTTCATAAAGCGCTGATTTATGGACTAATAGTCTATTTACACAAAGTTTATTCACAGACTTATCCACAGGCTATACATTAATAAACAGATTCACCCGAACACTCTGTAAATACTGATGTTTCGTATTGGATTCAGCATGAAATAACGGTAAACTATCTATCAATTAATAATTGTTTCAGACAAATTAAATACACATAAGTTTTAAACCTGAATAACTCAGCTGAAGCGTAGCGAGAATACTTTATGCAGGTTTAAAGTTCAGATCTTAACAATAAACGCTCTTATCGGACGACACTTTTAATGCCAGACCAGGAAAATTTCCTTTTACGTTATCTACGTGAATTTTTAAAAAAAGACAGCGCTGGCGGTATCTTATTGCTTATTGCTGCCGTTCTTGCCCTGATATCAGCCAATTCCCCGATACAGGATCTATACGGAAAATTACTGAATATTCCAGTTGAAGTCCGCATTGGTGCGCTGGAAATAGCTAAACCACTGGTATTATGGATAAACGATGGACTGATGGCTATCTTTTTTCTACTTATTGGACTGGAATTAAAAAAAGAACTGGTTGAAGGTGAATTATCCAGACCCAAAAACATTGTTTTACCGGCTATTGCCGCTTTAGGCGGTATGATCTTACCCGGTATAATATATGCTGTAATTAACTGGAACAATCCTGTAACACTGGAAGGCTGGGCCATACCTACCGCAACAGATATTGCCTTTGCACTGGGAATTTTATCTCTATTTGGCAAACGGGTTCCTACCTCACTTAAAATATTATTAGTATCACTGGCCATTATGGATGATATGGGAGCTATTATTATTATTGCTGTTTTTTATACCAGTGGCCTATCCGTATTCAGTCTGGCAATAGCCAGTGCCTGTCTGTTGTTTCTGGCATGGTTAAATTTTCAAAACGTACGCAAAATTACACCCTATCTTTTAATCGGGATCATTCTATGGGTCGCAGTATTAAAATCCGGTGTACATGCCACCTTAGCTGGAGTATTGCTGGCTTTCTTTATTCCTCTGAAAAAAGCAAATAAAGATAATTCCTCACCGCTGATAAACCTTGAACATGATTTACGCAATAGTGTGACCTTTTTTATTATGCCGATTTTTGCTTTTTTTAATGCCGGGGTTTCAGTGCAGGGTTTAAGTCTTAATTCTTTACTGGAACCGGTACCCTTAGGTATTATTCTGGGTCTGTTTTTCGGTAAACAGATTGGTGTTTTTCTGTTCAGCTTTATTGCCGTTAAACTCGGCCTGGCAAGACTTCCCTCCAATATTAACTGGCAGCAGGTTTATGGTCTTGCCTGTATTTGCGGTGTCGGTTTTACCATGAGTCTGTTTATTGGCTCGCTGGCCTTTGAACAGGGTGGTACAGCAGCTAACCTTATGAATGATCGAATAGGAATACTGGTGGGTTCAAGTCTATCGGCAGTTATAGGTTATTTTTATCTGGACAGAGTATTACCCAAAGCTAAATAGTGTGCATCTGTTAATTGACATTCTTAGACGAATAAATTCGTCACTACACAGATAGAGCTAAATTTATCAATAACTTATAAGAGTAATAATTGTAGTGACGAATTTATTCGTCTATTTATGGATGCACACTAAATAGCAACTATCCATAAAACAGGTAATTACTGATTAGTGTCCTTTCTGAGCTCTGAAAGGGAAGAATGAATAAAAAGCAGGTAACGGCCAGTCTTTGTCTCTATGACGAAAAGTTCAGAACCTGATAGTCCCAGTTGTTACCATTAATACCTAAAATAATACAGGACGGCCCACCTTTATTACGAGTATAACCAGAAGCTCCGGGATTTAAAACATGCTGCTGCGGTTCGTCAGTATCAATAACCTGAATATGGGTATGACCATAAATAACCAGACGTGAATCTGGATGTGCGGCTCTTAAATCACTATGAAGCGGCTTATACATATCATGAAGATGACCATGTTCTATCGATACCTTGCCACCGGGAAGAATCAGCTCAATATGATGAGGAAGGTTTTTTACCAGATTCCAGTCTTTAAACTCCCATAGATAAGGCTTGTCATTATTACCGGCAACAGCAAGCACATGACCCAGTCGGGGCTGCATTATTTCTAATACATCACTACAGCCAATATCACCAGCATGAACAGCAATATCGCATTCGGTAATAGTCTGAACAATCTCCGGTGCCAGCTCATTATGGGTATCAGAAATGATAGCAACTTTTATTTCTGAAACAGAAGAAAAATCAGTTTGCTGGTTAAGAAGCATTCTGTTTTATTCCTTATCTTTATCCTGAACTGCCTGTTTAGCCTGTTCCATTTCCTTGAGCATATCATCACGCATCACTTCATCTCCCATCACTTCAGGATCGTAGCGGGGATCATTTAGCTGGGCCTGTTCCATTTCAAGTTTATGGCGTAAATCCCAGATCTCTTTACGTTCTTCAGAACGTTTTTTCACTTCATCTTCAATTAAATCAATCGTTTTTTCACCAAACAGAACCTGTTTTAAAAAGCGATAACCAAATTTTAATAAGGCAATATCATCATTTTCGATTTCATCATAAGTTTCCTGCTCCAGAGCATAAACCTTTTTAAAATTCGGGCTGGTTACAAAGCGTCTGAAACGATCAATATCATAAGTGGCCATAAACAAAACCTGCAGACTCTCAACAGAAGGTGTCCCTACTGATGGCCCTGCTGATTTCTTTTTCAGCATCAGACGGATCCAGTCCAGATTATGCTTATCGAATTCTTCTACCCCCTGGCTTTGACGATATTCACGTAAGGTAATTTCTTTTGTTTCAGGAAGAAAACTTTCTTCCTGATGCCCTTTACAATGATCTTCCTCAATACGGAAATAATTTTGCTCATCCGTTTTAGCCTCAGTGTGCTTTACTCCCATTAATCCAAAAGGATAATAGCGGCAGGCAGCGGGACGATCTTCATAAACCGTACAACCACTGTCATCCATTAACAGACAGGCCTTGTCTTCTGTAGTTCTCAGTTTAACTCCGATAATACCATCACTGTCCATTTCCCAGGGCACGGTATAGTTTTTAAGAAATTCCTCAGAAGAGATACCCAACTTATGTTTTAAACGAATAACATCATAGGGAGCCAGCATAACATCAGCCTGTTTACAGCAGGCATTAAAACAGGAAACGCCGGGATGACAAGCAAACTTGATCCGGTGATCCTCTGTAAGAATTTCCGGCACAAATGAACTTTCGTAAGGAAGATGTGAAGTATCTGGTTTACCCATAATAATTACCCGATTTATTAACTCAAATTTTTTGGAAGACGAATTTTACTATATTCTAATAGATTTGTCAGTAAGTCTTTTATGGGGAGTGAGAGGAAAGATTTCAAGGGGGGGGGAGAGAGAGCAGCGTTGAGAAAGAGAGCAGCGCTGAGCGTTGAGCGTTGAGCGTTGAGCGCTGAGCGCTGAGAAAGAGCCAGAGCCAGAGCAAAAGACGTTACTTGTACACTCTGCTCTTATCTCTTCGCTCTTTCTCAGCGCTCAACGCTGCTCTTTCTCAACGCTGCTCTCTTTCTCAACACTGCTCTTAACGCCAAAACTAAAAAAGCCCGGGGAGCGTTAGCTCACCGGGCTTTTTTAGTTTTGCTCGTCTAATGAATTACTTCATTAATACCGACTTGTCTACTACATCAACGTGCTCAACCTTGAAGCAATTCCAGGTTTGAGTGCTCTTGTCGTAGGTGGAGTTGACAAAGC
>JALSUJ010000131.1 GCA_027071355.1 Gammaproteobacteria bacterium
TTCTGACACATTTTTTACGGACTGACGGAGCATTTTTTTAAAGCCATGACCATAAAAAATATTGTCTCCCAGCACCATGCAGACATCATCATCGCCGATAAAATCCTCACCGAGAATAAAAGCCTGCTCCAGCCCATCAAGAGAAGACCGAACGGTATAACTGTATCTCGTGCATACCTGTGAACCATCTCCCAGAAGCGCTTCAAACTGAGGCAGATCATGTGGCGTGGAGATAATTAATACCTCCCGAATACCTGCCAGCATTAATACCGACAGGGGATAATAAACCATCGGCTTGTCATAAATAGGTGTTAACTGTTTACTAACCCCCTTGGTAATAGGATACAGGCGGGTACCTGAACCACCGGCAAGAATTATTCCTTTCATGACTTTTTTCCCGTTCCAAGACGTTCCCGCTGATAACTACCGTCCTGCACATGCTGACACCAGGCTTTATTATCCAGATACCATTGAATGGTTTTTTCAATCCCGGACTCAAATGTTTCCTGCGGCGTCCAGCCCAGATCATTATCAATTTTATCGGCATCAATCGCATAACGTACATCATGGCCGGGACGATCCGAGACATAACTAATTAACTGTTCATGTGGAATATAGGGGGATTCAGGGACCATTTTATCCAGCAGAGTACAAATGGTTTTAACCACATCAAGGTTGGTTTTTTCATTATGGCCGCCGATATTATAGGTTTCACCATTGTTACCTGTTTCCAGTACCAGACGTAATGCTCTGGCATGATCATCCACATGCAGCCAGTCACGTATCTGCAAGCCATTGCCATAAATGGGTAATGGTTTTCCTTCCAGTGCATTTAAGGTCACCAGAGGAATTAATTTTTCCGGAAACTGATGACTGCCGTAATTATTTGAACAGTTTGTGATCACTACGGGAAAACCGTAGGTTCTGTGCCAGGCGCGCACCAGATGATCGGAAGAGGCTTTACTGGCAGAATAGGGAGAGCTGGGATCATATGCGGTTGTTTCGGTAAAAAAACCGCTTTCATCCAGATCACCATATACTTCATCCGTTGACACATGATGAAAACGAAAGGCTGTTTTTTTATCAGCAGATAATTGATTCCACCAGGCTCGAGCGACTTCCAGTAAATTACAGGTACCGACAATATTGGTTTGAATAAAATCAGCCGGTCCGTCAATCGAACGATCCACATGCGATTCAGCAGCCAGGTGCATAATAGCATCGGGCTGATACTTTTTAAAAATACGTTCCATAGCATCTTTATCACAGATATCGGCCTGTTCAAAGTAATAGCGGGGATCATCTTCAACCTCCACCAGGGATTCCAGATTGCCAGCATAGGTCAGCGCATCCACATTAATAATCGTATGTTGAGTGTCTCTGATATACTGACGAATCACCGCAGAACCAATAAACCCTGCGCCACCTGTAATAATAATATTCAATGTTTACTCCAGTAGAAAAAATAGTAATGACTCAGTGTTATTAGTTTCCATCCTCTTATTCCCTCTCACTCTGGGAGAAGGAACTGAGTACTGAATAATAACCAGAAACACATTATAGATTGCCTCAAACGAGGTTACAAAAGAATGCTTACAAAGAACGCCTCTGAGCACTTCTTTTTTGTAGGAATAATCCTATAGTCTTTTAAATTTGCTTTCAGTAGTATCAAAAAAGGATTTATTTAGGTTTAAATATGGATTATTATATAAAGGATTATAGTCATGATAAAAGTTAACACTCATGAAGCAAAGCTCAATTTTTCTTCCCTGATCACTCAACTGGCCAATGGTAAGGACGTCATTATTACCCGTTCCGGCCGGGATTTTGCCCGAATTTCTCCCATTAAAGAAATACCCTGTAAACGACTTGCCGGCAGAGATCGTAATAGTGGCTGGATTGCGGATAATTTTAATGCCCCCCTTCCCGATGATCTACAGAAATACTTTGAATAATAGTTGAGTCTTTAATCAGGGAAGTTAACTATGCAAAATAGCTATCTTATTGACACCCGCTGCTGGCTTAACTGGCATATCAGTCCGGAACGGCTCAGCCCAATTCAATACACTATTCTGGAAGATATAGACAATGATATTTATTTTTCCACTGTCAGTGCCTGGGAAATTAATATTAAATATAGACTGGGACAGATAACACTCCCTTCCCTGCCGTTTCGCTATATTCCTGATCGTATTCAGAAAGATCAAATGAAGGTTCTGGCCTTTTCTCTGGAGCATTCTTTAAGAACAGAAAACCTGCCCCTGCATCATAATGATCCATTTGATCGGCTACTCATCACTCAGGCTCAATTAGGGGACATGACGATTCTAACCGATGATAAGCGTTTTGAGTTATACGATATAAAAGTAATTATTTAGGTAACTATTCAGCATAAATTCCCGTATCAGTCTGTAAGAGTAAATGAGAATATGAAGTGACTGCTAATACTTACAAAATTATGGGTTCTGTATCATGCCCGGCTCGCCATACCAGTAGCCATTGCAATTTTCATCACGGGTATAAAGTGGACTATTATCGTTAATACCATTGATCCGCCGGGCATAGGCATTGATAATTTCCGGCATCTGCTGTCTCCGAGGGCTCAGGCGGACAATATCGACCCCTATTGACTGCATATCTGGTATTTCATGTAATAAATCATTACGCAGACCCGATAGAGTCTGTATGCCATTGAGGGTAAACAGGCTTTGATCTTCCTGGCTCTTAACCTGCAGACCATCAGGATAGTCCAGGCATTTCAGGTCACATTGATCTTTAGGCAGGTTATGCGCCCGGGCAGTAAAACAGCGGGCAGATAAAGCCAGCGGCATATGGCCATAACTGAAGACTTCCGTTGCTATTTTACCGGACAGTCCCAAGGCATCCAGATCCTGCAGAATTTCCTTAAGAGTCTGAGCAGAAAGTTCTACCGGCATAACCCAGCGCTGTAAGCCCTGTTTATGTAGAATACTCAGCGTCTGGGCATTATAAATATTAATTGTCGGACCGGTACTAAAAGGAATGCCCTGTTCCACCAGCAGATTGACAGCAGCCATATCATTGGCTTCCACACGAAACTCACCATTATTACAGTATCGACGAAGCGTTTTCAGTTCGGATTCTGCTTCTATTAAGGATAGCGTCGATAAAACGATATCCGTCTCCGGTGACAGTTGTTTCAGCTCCTGTGCCAGAGCCAGCCACTGTTCAAAATTTAACGATCGGCGTTTGGAGCACACCGTTTCTCCCAGATAGATAATATCCAGAGGCTGCTCTATCATCGAATGATAAAAACTCTGGATGTCATCAAAGGACCAGAAATACAAAAGAGGGCCCAGGGAAAGCTGCATAGATTTCATATCCTTTATTGCCAGGGTCGACTGTAAGCACCCAGTGTTGTCTGTGAACCTTCTGAGACTTTAGCCAGAACTTCTGACCACTGTGTCTGTGGTGTATATTGCGTGGGATTGGCATAATAATGATCAATAGCCTGACGCCAGACCTGAGTTACCTGCTGGGTATAAGCAGGGCTGCGCTGCCGCCCCTCAATTTTAATGGCTTTAATACCAATTTTATCCAGTTCAGGTAATAATTCTATAGTATTTAAGCTGGTTGGCTCTTCCAGCACATGAAAGGTGTTTTTGCCAATATTAAAACGGCCTTTACATAAGGTAGGATAGCCGGCATTTTCATCTTCCTGATAACGATCAATCAGTACATTATTCAAGCGGGATTCCAGCCCCTGAGCCGTTTTTTCCCAGCGCACCGATTTAGCAGGTGAACAGGCACCGCAGGTATTGGGCGATTCGCCCGTAACATAAGAAGACAAGTGACAGCGACCTTCTGCCATAATGCACAAACTGCCAAAACCAAATACTTCCAGCTCAACGGGAGACTGTTGTGCCAGTTGTGCAACCTGCGCAACAGATAATACGCGGGGTAAGACTGCTCGCTTAATACCAAAAGTTTTCTGATAATAGCGTAATGACTCGTAACTGGTGGCTGAACCCTGTACCGACAGATGTCGAGATAAATCCGGGTGTTGTTGTGCAGCATAATCCAGAACACCAATATCGGCCATAATTAAGGCATCAACAGCCAGATCTGCTGCCAGATCCACAGCCTTCTGCCAGCGCTGCCAGCCTGCTGGCTGGGGGTAGGTATTAATGGCAACAAATACTTTAGTACCGCGTTGATGCGCATAATCAATGGCTTTAGGCAGATTTTTTTCATTAAAATTCAGCCCCGCAAAATGACGTGCATTGGTATCATCTTTAAATCCAATATATACCGCATTCGCGCCGTTATTAACCGCTTCTTTTAAGGCTGGGAAATTACCTGCAGGGCAGACCAGTTCTATCATATATTAAGTCGTAAGTCGTAAGTCGTAAGTCGTAAAATAGTATCAGGATATACCTTAAAGAGAATTGATGCTGATCAATGAATAACTGATGCTTTTAATGCACTATTGAGCAATGATAAAACTGGAATTGATGACTAAAATCTTATGATACCTACCCTACCTTTACCTCCGGCACCTGCCTCTATTATTAACAATATCAGTCATAAACTGCTTAATAACATTCCCGGAATCATCAGCAAACTGCCTCAACCACCTTTTTTTATCCAGAAAAAAGTGGCTGAACAGGTATTACAGAAACTGATGGCTGAACAAATTGAAATGGGGGATTTTGATTTTCTACAGGGTCGCTGGCTACAGATCAGTATTGAAGATATGGGTCTTGATTTCTTTCTGGGTTTTGAAAATGAACAGTTAATTTTATCTAACCAGATTAAACAGGCTGATGTTAGTTTTCGAGGCTGTTCCAGAGAGTTTTTATTACTGGCCAGTCGTCTGGAAGATCCGGATACCCTGTTTTTCCAGCGTCGGCTGGTTATTGAAGGTGATACCGAATTAGGCCTTTATATAAAAAATTCAATCGATGGTATTGATTTTGATAACTGGCCCCGGTGGCTAAACCAGCTGATTAAAAAAATTGCCCTTATCTCAAATAGTATTCAGGATGAGTCAGCCCCCTCATTTTCTCCGCCTAAACCTGCATAATAAATAATAAATCACCTTTTTCCTCAAGAATTTTCTCATATTGACGACTATATTTAGTATAGAAAACAATAAATGAGTATTTTGGGGGGGTAATTTTATGCAGGTTTCACTTTTCTGGCGTTTGTTTATACCAGTTGCCAGTATTATGGCCATATCACTGACCGTACTGTTATGGGTGGTCTCTGATAAAATCAAATCCAATACTCTGGACGAGTCCATTTCCAATGCCCAGGCTACTATAAATCAATTTAAAACCATTCGGGCATATTACACTAAAAATGTGCTTGCCAAAGTTTTAGCCGGCAGTGATTTAAAAGCATCGTTTAACCACAAGAATGACAAAACCAAAATTCCTTTACCCGCCACTATGATCCATGATTTAAGTGCCCTATTAGAAAATAATGGTACTCGCATTAAACTTTATTCAGCCTATCCTTTCCCTAATCGCAAAAATCGCATACTGGATAATTTTGAACAAACCGCCTGGGACAAAATAAGCCGCAACCCTGGATTAACATACAGTCAGGAGGTTGAAAAAGACGGCAAAAAATTTCTTCGGGTCGCCTCTGCTGATTTAATGGTCAGTCCGGTTTGTGTTGCCTGCCATAACTCTCGTCCCGATACACCTAAAAATGACTGGAAACTGGGAGACGTGCGCGGTATTCTGGAAGTTACACTACCCATGGATATTATTCAAAAGCACGCCTCCGGAATTATTTATCTGACCCTCTTTACCGGTCTACTGGCATTAATTCTGGTCTTCGCCTCAATTTATATCACCTACAAAATTTTTATTGGCAACAAGCTTAATACTATCAATAAAGCCCTGCTAAACATTGCCGAAGGTGAAGGAGACCTGACCAGACGCCTAGAGGTTTCGGGTAATGATGAAATCAGTCAAATTGCCCGGAGTTTTAATCGTTTCTCAGACAGTCTTCACACGACCATTAGACAGATTTTAAAGGCCAGTGACGGTGTCTCACAAACCTCTGCTGAACTATTAACTATTACGGCTCAAACCAATTCTGCCGTTGAAGAACAGGAACAGGACACTATGCAGGCTGCCACAGAAGTCCAGCAGTTAAATAAACGTTCAAATGACATTTCTAAACTGACCGATCAGGCAACCCAGTCCACACAAAAAGGAGAAGATGCGACCAACCGAGGTAATATTGCAATTTCTTCTACCATTGGCACAGTTGATCAATTGACCAGTAATGTCTCTGCTGCCGCTAAAATTATTGACCAGTTACAGCATGACAGTAATAATATCGGCGGGGTACTGGAGGTTATTCAGGGTATTGCAGAGCAAACCAATCTACTGGCTTTAAATGCAGCCATTGAAGCGGCACGAGCGGGTGAACAGGGACGGGGCTTTGCTGTGGTTGCGGATGAAGTAAGAACTCTGGCTGCCCGAACTCAGGACTCAACCTATGAAATTCAATCTATGATAGAACGCCTGCAGGGCGCCAGTAAAAAAGCCTATGATTCTATGCAGTCCAATACTAAATACTCAGATCTGGCCATTGATCAGATTGAAGAATCCTGTATGGTACTGGCTGAAATACGTCAGTCAATTGATGAAATTAATCATATTAATGAGCAGATTTCCGAGGCTGCCCATGAGCAGAACCAGGCTTCGGAAAACCTGAATAACAATGTCAGTCAGATTTCCACAAAATCTCAGGAAACATCGGCCGCCAGCCTTAAAACCAGGGAACATGCCAAAAATCTGGATGCACTGGCAGTACAGCTGCAGCAGCTAATTTCCTCATTTAAGGTATAATAACCACAGATTAATTCTAATGGTTTAACCTGGAATAACTTTTATATAAGGCATGCTATGTGAGACTGTCTCGTTTTTTTATAAATTCTGATTTGCAGGAATCCCAAAGCTTATATTTGCCCCCTCATCTGGTTAATTATGTTATCAATGTATTACGTCTAAAATCCGGTGATGAGATTATTCTGTTTAATGGTCAGTTACATAATCAGCAAAGCGGTGAATTTTCTGCCCGGCTGGCTGATGTGTCCAGACGCAAGGTATCAGTACAGATCAATAAGTTTATCAGCAAAAACATTGAGTCACCGGTTAAATTACATTTATTTCAGGGGATCTCACGCAGTGAGCGTATGGACTATACCATTCAGAAATCTGTTGAACTGGGCGTTAACAGTATTACTCCGGTTTTTACCCAACGTTCAAACAACCGGAAATTAAGCAGCAAACAACTGGACAAAAAACAGCAGCACTGGCAGAGGGTTGCAGACAGTGCCTGTGAACAATCCGGAAGAACCGTTCGGGTACCAGTTAATCCGGCAGTAAAACCCTCTGAAATTGAAGCCTTTAAATCCGAGCTTAATATACTGCTGCTACCGGATGCACAACAATCACTTAATGATCTGACACATTTACAACCCGCCAGCATTAATATTTTTATCGGACCAGAAGGAGGTTTGAGCAGTAAGGAAATTGAAACAGCCGTCTTTTACGACTATCAGGGAGTTCGTCTGGGACCGCGTATATTAAGAACAGAAACCGCAGGATTATCAGCCTTGAGCATTTTGCAGCTATTATGGGGTGATCTGGCCTCTTAATCACAAAATTCAGGTTCATGTTTATTAAGAGAAAATAAAACAGATCCCAGATAGTTTATTCACTCATTACAGAAGAGACTTTTTGCTCCAGAAAATCGATACGTGGAATAATGTATTGTTCACCATCCAGTTTAATAGATACTACCTGCGGTTCTTTTTGCTCTGCGGGCGCAAGACGCCCCTCATCCACTAAAGAGAGACTGGGTATAGACTGACAACCCAGTGCAATAAAGGGGGCACAGCCTTTATTATTCGGGGTATTAAGAATAATAACCCGTCGATAATTTTGCGGTCTGGATGCTTCCGAATGCATAATTTTTTCAAATACCAGCACCGGTATTTCCTGTTCACGCCAGCTCATAATACCGGCAAACCAGTCCGGTGCACCCAGCCTCGGTTCAATTTTTCCCATCTCAGTCACTTCAGCAACAACCGCATTAGGCAGAATCATTTTATAGCTGAAAAAGTTAAGTGTCAGACAACGGACCTGGGTATCAAGACCAGTATTAGCACCCATTTTATGTGCTTCTACACCCTCAATAATATTTATATTCTGATTCATATTATTTAATAATCCCGTATTATCCTTTGCTGTTCAAAGGATAGATTAATTTAACAGACTCCCGATTAATTTATATAGGAGTCTTTACCCATGTAATGCATGGCAATTTTTAATGCCAGAGCTTCAGGTGAACCAGAATAACTGACCAGATCGGCTTTACGTACTGAGTCAGGCATACTGCTGACCACACAGGTTTCCGGATTTTGTGCCCAGATATTTCCCTGATATTGCTCAGCAAATTTCTGACTGGCCAGTACACCATCGGCTCCCATACCGCTGAATATTATTACCCCGGCACGCTCCTGATAACGATGAGTCACATCTTTAATAACCATATCGATAGAAGGTTTATAATGCCCTTTCCATTTTTTGTCAATAAATTCAACCATCCCGGTTTCATTGACAGTCATGCGATTTTCAACAGGCACGATTACAACCTCCCCATGCCGCAAAACATGCCCCTCACAGGCCTCTTTAACCTTAAAACTGCTGATCCGATCCAGTTGCGTGGCCAGTAGTGACACAAAGCCTTCACCAAGATGCTGCGCCAGAACAAATGCCACCGGCAGTTCAGCTGGAATTCTGGCTAGAAAACGTTTTACTGCTTCAGGCCCGCCAATAGAAGCCCCCAGAATCCAGACATTCTCAGCACTCTCTATAAATTCATGACTTTCATAACTGCTGATAAATTCCGCGACATCCTTTAATTCAAGAGTCTGCTCACTCTCCAGCTGTCGTTCTTTTTCTATAGCAACAGATAATTCTTCATTATGAGACAGCAGTTCCTGAGTGATTTGAGATAATTCATCATCAGGAAAATCAGGTTCACTTTGTGATGTTTTCTTATTATCATCAGAAACTTGTTCAGGTTTTCTGTTTTCATTATTATCAACTAGCCTGGCCAGTTTTGAAGCCAGTTTAGAGATAGCTGGCTGGGAAAAACCGCAGTCCTGTTCCGGATCGTTTATGTCATCAAAGTCATTGTCATGAAACAGTATGGGTAAATCAATTTTTTCCAGTAATCGATCCAGTGCCTCATCATCTTCTTCATAGCTATCATCCATATCAATCAGAATGACATCTGCCTTATCACTTATAATTTCAAGTTGACTGACAAAATCAAGGTTCAGATAACCGCATAGCCTAATTCCAGCACCATGATGCTCAAACGCTTCCTGTAAACAGTTCTGTATCTGCTCTGATCCTGAAGCAATAACAAGATTAATACCTTTAAGCTTTTGCATCTGAACTGTTCATAAGTAAGACTCAGTCATGTGTATGACTCATAATGAGACTCAGCTTCCGGTTAAATTTTTAATATTACGGATCAGATCATGCTCCTGATAAGGCTTGCCCATATACTCATTAACACCAATTTTTAAGGCTCGGTCTCGGTGTTTATCTCCAGTTCTGGAGGTGATCATAATAATGGGTATATTCTGGAATTTTTCATCATCACGCATGTGGGTTGCCAGTTCAAAACCGTCCATACGTGGCATTTCTACATCCAGCAGCATCACATCAGGAATGGACTCATGCAGCATGGCAATAGCATCCACACCATCTTTGGCCGTAATGACTTCATAATCATGGCGCTGCAGCAGACGCTGCGTTACTTTACGTACCGTAATTGAATCATCGACCACCATAACGGTTATTACTTTTTCATCCAGGGTAGGCACATCTATACCCTGCTCAGCAACATTCTGCATAGCAGCACCTTCACGCGCCAGTACACCCAGATCCAGAATCAGAGCAATTTTACCATCACCCAGAATAGTGGCACCGGTTACTCCTTTCACTGTACTTAACTGCGGCCCTACTGATTTCACTACAATTTCCCGACTCCCCATCAGAGCATCGACAAACAGCGCAACCCGATGTTCACCGGAACGAGCCAGCAGGATTGGAGACTTATTTTTTTCACCGGGTAGAGAAGGTTTATTAATCCCCAGTGCTGTACCAAGATGCATAAACTGGTACTGTTCATCATGCCATTGATAAAAGGTATTATTAGTAGCCGTCAGCTTTTCCAGCACATCATGACTTTCACGAATAATATTTTCAATACCCACCAGAGGAATAGCAAATATTTCTTCACCTACCTGTACCATCAATGCCCGACTAACGGACATAGTTAGTGGCATATGAATATCAAAGACTGAACCTTTGCCCGATTCAGACAGAATATCAAGGGTACCATTAAGTTGCTTGATTTCGTTATTGACCACGTCCATGCCGACACCACGACCAGCAATCTGACTAATTTCTGTGGCTGTACTGAAGCCGGACTCAATAATAAAACGCATAATATCATTGTCACTAAGGCTGGCACCTTCAACCATAAGACCATGCTCAATGGCTTTTTTGCGAACTTCAGCAATATTAATACCGGCACCATCATCAATAACCCTGATTTCTATTTCTGAACCATCACGACCAATGATCAGTTTCAGATTGCCGGTTTCGGCCTTACCTGCAGCCAGTCGTTGTTGGGGTGCCTCAATACCGTGAGCAATCGCATTTCTGAGCATATGCTCCAGTGGTGCCATTATTTTTTCCAGCACCCTACGGTCAATTTCCTGCTCCTCACCATAAAGTTCAAAATTAACTTTTTTATTTAATTCCTGAGCTGTTTGACGAACAATCCGTCGGAAGCGTGGCAACTGACTTTTAAAAGGCACCATGCGGGTTCTCATCAAGCCTTCCTGAAGATCTGTATTAACCCGCCCCTGCTGAATAAGCAGAGTTTCTGCCTCGCTATTCAGATTCGCCATGGAATTTTCAATACTGTCCAAATCCGCAACGGTTTCGGCCATTGCTCGAGTAATTTGCTGCATACTTGAAAATCTATCAAACTCCAGAGGGTCAAATTCTTCATATCGCTCATAACCCATAGATTCAGCCTGATCTCTACGCGATTGAATCTGAGCTTCTGTTTCCATTTCAAAGCGTCGTAATTGTTCGCGTAAACGAATAATCGTAGTATTCATTTCTTCTAAAGATGTCTGGAATTCAGTATTACCCTGATCCAGACGAGAACGATAAATACTGACTTCCCCGGCAAAATTTACCAGCTCATCCAGAAGATCGGCACTGACCCGTACCCGTTCAGTCTTAATGCGCTTATCCGGTGTTATTTCTCTGGTCAGAGATTCCGGCAGTTCTTCTTCCGGCTCCGTACCCTGAATGGTCTGTTCAAGTTCTACCGCAGCGGTATCCGGAACAGGTTCTTCAGTTTCCTGTAGTTCAGAGGATTCCTCTTCCGAAACTATGCTGTCTGTTATATCTGACGGTTGTTCCTGATAATGCTCTGCTTCAATATTCTCGTCATTATGGCTCTGTGCTGCTTCATCTGCCTCTGCTTCAGTTTCCTGTTCAGACTCAGGTTGCGTCTGCTGTTCCATTTCTGCGTCTTCAGACTCAATTTCACCCCGGGAAAAGGCCTCTGCTCGTGCCAGCAATTGCTCAGCAGATTTTACCGGTCTGCCGGACTTAAGATCGTCAAGCATTTCGCTAATGGCATCATGAGCCTGATATAATAGTTCAAAAAATTGCGGGCTGGGTGACTGGTTCTGTTCGGTGATCTGCTCCAGTTGAGTTTCCAGGCTATGGGTCAGATCACTAATGGGATCAATACCCGCCATTCTGGCACCACCTTTTAAGGTATGCAGATCACGCAATAACTCATTTAGACGTCCAGAGTCTTCCGTTTGTGTTTTTAAATGTGAAAGGGAGGCATCACTGGACTCCATTAATTCCTGGGCTTCTTCAAGAAAAATTTCCAGCAATTCATCATCATATTCTGACGAACTTTCTTCTATTTCCTTTAGCTGTTGTTTAGCTTCCACAGCCTGCTGTTCAGTTTCTGGAATCTCAGATGCATCATGAGACATTATATCGGCGTCACCGGCTATTAAATCCTGCTCAGTGAGTTCTGCAATTTCACTCATACTATCCAGTTGTGAGATCAGCTCGGGCAGATTATCAACCGATTGCCCGCATTTAAGCCTCTCCAGCATAGTAGACAGATTATCCTGTACTGTCTGCAGTAATTCTACATGTTCTGATACAAAGTTAATTTCACCATTGGTAAACTGTTCCAGCTTGCTTTCAAAACTATGGGTCAGATCCCCAATTGCCATCACACCAGCCATACGTGCCCCACCCTTAAGAGTATGCATATCTCTTAGCAGACGTTGCAGAGCATCCTGGTCCTGTGGATTATCTTTTAATTTATGTAATGCCTGTTCACTTGAATCGAGTAATTCCTCACCTTCTTCAATAAAAATTTCCAGCAATTCATCATCATATTCATGATGCACAGGTTCATCTGTTTCCTGAACCTGTTCCTGCAGCTCATCCTGTTCCTGTACATCCTGCTCCAGTTTTTCTTCACTAATACTGATACTTTCATCAATCTCTTCATCATTAAGATTCTCCAGGTGTTTCACCTGTTCAAGCATCTGTTCTATTTGCTGTTCCAGTTCGGTATTTACATCTGGCAGATTATGGCTTTCCTTGAGATAATCCAGAGAAAAAGCACAAAACTGACAGCTGGCATCCAGTAAATCAATCAAAGGCGGATCAATTTTTTGTCCTTTTTCAACTATAAGCTTAATGACTTTTTCCATTAGTTCACTGACATTGCCAATAGCATGAATATCCGCCATATGAGCACTGCCACGTAAAGTATGCAGGCTGCGAATTAAAATCTCATCAGGATAGCAATGGTCATTTTTCTGGTGACACTGTTCAATATACTGTTCAATATTTTCAATATGTCCGGCAGCTTCATTAGTAAAAATTTCCAGCAATACCGGATCCAGTCCTTCATCCTCTGCCACTAATTCCTCAAGCTGTTCGGTTTCAGTAGTCACTGCTTCGTTAGTAATTTCAGCTTCAGTTTCAGTTTCAGTTTCAGTTTTAGTAGAATCACTAGATTCTTTCTGCTGTTTCTCTATCTCCGCAAGTTCAACATCAGTTATCTCCGCTAACAGGGCAATATCAAAAGACTCACCTTTACCTAAAACATGCGCGTAGGCCGCAAGACGGGAGGAATCAACATCAGATAAACGTTGTGCTTCAAATGCTGCTATAATTTCCGGTAACATCTCAATACCGGATGCAATAGTTGCTTTTAAAAGATCATTGACAATAATGCTATTATCCAGAATACGATTGAGCATATTTTCATATGCCCAGGCGAATTCACCCATTTCATAAGCTCCAACCAGCCGACCACTGCCCTTTAAAGTATGAAAAGAGCGTCGCATCTCAGTCAGGACATCCTGTTCTTCAGGATTTTCACGCCATTTAGGAAACAATTCAGATATTTTTGCAATTTCTTCCTGAGCTTCTTCGATAAAGATTTCCATAATTTCCGGATCAATATCTTCAGATGTTTCCAGCTTTTTTATATCCGGGTAATCTGCTGCTGGCTCTTCACCTGCATCAATTTCAGTTTCTTCATGTATTGCGGTTTCTGCTTCAGCTTCCTCAACCGATGTATCTTCCTGTGAATGTTCCGGTTCTTCTAATATTAATGTCTCTGTAATATCATCCCCAGATATATCC
>JALSUJ010000132.1 GCA_027071355.1 Gammaproteobacteria bacterium
TATCACAGGTATCATATCCAGTATAGATTTTATTACAAGTAGTAATGGCTTTGTCTATAAAAGCTTAGTCTTAAGCAGATGTTTTAAAAACCTGTCTTCTATAGGACAATAAAAAAACTTATTCTATCCAAGGAGTTAAATATGGGATTTTTGCAGGGTAAGCGAGCTCTTATTGTGGGTCTTGCCAGTAACCGTTCTATCGCATGGGGTATTGCTCAGGCCATGAAACGTGAAGGGGCTGAACTTGCATTTACTTACCAGAATGAAAAATTGCAAAGCCGCGTAGAAAAGCTGGCAACCGAGTGTGATTCAGATATTGTATTACCCTGTGATGTATCCAGTGATAAACAGATTGAAACGGTTTTTGAAGAACTGGATAACTTCTGGGATCATCTGGACATCATTGTCCATTCAGTGGCATTTGCTCCTCGAGCAGAACTCAGTGGAGAATATCTCGACAGCGTCACTCGTGAAGGTTTTAATATGGCTCACGAAATCAGTTCCTATAGTTTTGCAGCACTGGCTAAAGCCGGACGTAATATGATGGAAGGTCAGAATGGTGCGCTATTAACACTCTCTTACCTGGGTTCGGAACGCATTATGCCGAACTATAATGTGATGGGGCTGGCCAAGGCCAGCCTGGAAGCCAATGTTCGTTATATGGCTGAATCATTAGGACCTGATGGTATTCGTGTTAATTCTATTTCTGCAGGTCCGATACGTACTCTGGCTGCCGCCGGTATTGGCGATTTCAGAAAGATGCTGACCCATGTAGAAGAAAATGCCCCCTTAAGACGTAATGTGACCATTGATGATGTAGGTAATACGGCAGCTTTTTTATGTTCTGATCTGGCCAGTGGTATTACCGGTGAAAATATCTATGTAGATTCAGGCTATAATCATGTAGGTATGGGAGCTTTGGTTAGCAAAGACAAAGACTAACTCGTTTCTAAGCCATTGTATGGTAAAATTTGCATTGATGCGTTACGTCCCTGTTTCGCATCAATGTATCT
>JALSUJ010000133.1 GCA_027071355.1 Gammaproteobacteria bacterium
AAACAAGGCCGGTCACTGATAAGGGCGAAGCATAAAGGCAAGGTTGAAACAGAAGGACCTGCAGGAAACAAAAAATCAAAATGAATAACCACTTTTTTTTTTTTTTAAAAATTTAAAGTCCTGAAAAAATCAAAAAATTTTATTTCCATTATTTCAGCCATGATTTTATTCATGGCTATTACGATAATGATGACGGGGTGTCAACCCCACAATCCGCAACCTGCACCCCCGACATCTGTTCCGGCAACCATATCCTTAAATGGTTATGAAGCTCTAAGTATGAATGGGGCCACTGTTACTTTTACAGTACGGGACAATGATTACAGTGTTACCGAAGCCGGTATTTGTTATACCACCAATCTCAGTAGCACGCCTACCACTGATGATTCTAAATTAGTGGCCAGCAGTACTAATGGTATCATCAGTGTAAACCTGACTAATTTACAAAAAAATACCAGGTACAAAATCCGGGCTTATTTGGATACCAAAACACACGGTTTAATCTACTCTTCCCAGTCCCTTACCATCTGGACCTATGGTCTCTTAGACCACGACGGCAATGGTTACCATACCGTTAAAATTGATGGCCGGGTCTGGACCGTAGAAAACCTCAGGGTCACCCACTATAACAATGGGGACCCTATCCCCGTGGTTACAGACAGTGTCCAGTGGAGAGATGACCACCAGGGAGCCATTTGTTGGTATGATAACAATCGTGCCAAATATGATTCCGTGTATGGTGTCCTCTACAACTTCTACGCCATAACAGACCCGCGTGGTATTTGCCCTCCGGGTTGGCATGTGCCGACATTTGAAGATTATCACCTTATGGCAATATATCTGGGAGGCAGCCAGAATAATTTAGTATCGGGTGGCAAAATGAAAGAGAAAGGATTTAAACACTGGCACGAACCTAACACTGGCGCTACTAATAGTTCTGGCTGGACTGGTTTACCAGGAGGAAGAAGAGGCAGCACCAGACAGCATCCCAATACCTTTATCTTTGGTAATC
>JALSUJ010000134.1 GCA_027071355.1 Gammaproteobacteria bacterium
AAATAATATCTGCCATTTTATCTGGATGGCCTTCTGATACAGACTCAGATGTAAATAGATATGATCGACTCATGACAGATTCCTCCTTGCTTCTCCATCTAAATTAGAGGTCAGCCTATATGCTGGCCTGTCTTTGATTGCACAATCATGAGTAATACGATGGTAATGACCGTCATACTCAAGACCAATACCGTCTTGATGCAGTTGGACGCATAAATAGTAAGCAAGATTTTTTATATACTGGCAACTCACATGCGCGATAGTAACCAGCAGTGTATCTTCAGATTTACCTCTGAAAATTCCCTGGGCATCAGAAACAGTAAATGAAGCGATGGATCTGGAAATAATAGCAATAATCTGATCACGATTAACTGCCTTTGCATGATTACCCTGTGATAGACCAATATATAATTTATAGACTTGA
Organism: Gammaproteobacteria bacterium; assembly: GCA_027071355.1. GTDB lineage: Bacteria > Pseudomonadota > Gammaproteobacteria > GRL18 > GRL18 > JANELJ01. Next base: position 425 of record JALSUJ010000134.1, read on the forward strand.
AGCATAACGACTATCCTCATATGTTTATTAATAGGGCATCGGCCATATCAACAACTTCTGGATAGCCGACGATTTAACAGCATTTGTATATCGCCCTGCAAGCAGTCACAAACCGGCGATTCCCAGATTTAGTTTTGAGCATAAAAAAACCCACTCAGCTGTCGCTAAAGCGGGTTTATAGAATTTGATGTCTAATCGCTTTAGCAAGATTTATATAGCGCCTGCAATCTGGTTCAAATCAGCGCTTATGTATATTTATATAATATCAGGTATGTATTGTCAACATTAATTTTGCTATTTGTTAGCCCAAAGCAGTAAGCAGTAATGTAACACCTCTGCCCAAATGGCTTCATATGAGCCAGGATGTATGTACTAACCAACATCAAAAGAGAGATGCAGACAACATGAAACATAATAACGTAAAAAGAGCCGTCGCGGTAATGGGTATTGATTTAGCAAAAAAGAGCTTTCAACTACATGGCGTCGATACTAATGGCATCGTTGTTTTAAAGAAGAAACTTACCCGTAAAAAGCTGCGTGAATTCATCGCGAAGATACAGCCATGTATAATCGGTATTGAAGCCTGTG
>JALSUJ010000135.1 GCA_027071355.1 Gammaproteobacteria bacterium
CATAAAGCCATTGGCACACAACTTACCTGTGTTTTTGTTGATAATGGTTTATTGCGTTTGCGTGAAGGTGATCAAGTGATGGCCATGTTCGCCGAGCATATGGGTATTAAAGTGATCCGTGTCGATGCAGAAAAGCGCTTTTTAGATCAATTAGCCGGTGTTGATGATCCAGAAAAGAAACGTAAAATTATTGGCCATGAATTTATTAATGTTTTTGATGAAGAATCTAATAAACTGAATAATGCAAAGTGGTTAGCACAGGGGACTATTTACCCTGATGTGATTGAATCAGGTGGTCAAAATGGTACGGCACATTTAATTAAATCACACCATAATGTGGGTGGCTTGCCAGAAGATATGAAGCTGGGCTTGGTTGAACCATTGCGTGAACTCTTTAAAGATGAAGTAAGAGAATTAGGTCTAGAATTAGGTTTGCCCTATGATATGGTTTATCGTCATCCATTTCCTGGACCGGGTTTAGGAGTACGGATCTTAGGTGAAGTGAAAAAGGAATATGCAGATATTTTGCGTGAAGCTGATGCAATTTTTATCGAAGAATTGCATAAAAATGAACTCTACCATAAAATTTCCCAAGCCTTTGCTGTTTTCTTGCCAGTAAAATCAGTCGGAGTAAAAGGTGATGGCCGTTGTTATTCTTATGTAATTGCTTTGCGCGCCGTAGAGACTATTGATTTTATGACGGCTCGTTGGGCACATATTCCTTATGATGTTCTAGAAAATATCTCAACGCGTATTATTAATGAAGTCGAAGATGTTACCCGTGTAAGTTATGATATTTCATCGAAACCACCTGCTACTATAGAGTGGGAATAATCAATAAGGATGAATTCTGGATGCGTCAGGCTTTGAGTTTGGCGCAACGAGCAGCAGATATTGGAGAGGTTCCTGTTGGTGCTGTATTGGTCAGAGAAGATCAAGTGTTGGCTCAGGGATGGAATCAACCGATCAAAACACATGATCCAACTGCTCATGCTGAAATTATAGC
>JALSUJ010000136.1 GCA_027071355.1 Gammaproteobacteria bacterium
CAGCACGATGTAACCATTTTTTGCCCGCATCATCATCATTAGCATGCTCTACATCGATCCAAACCACATACGCATCATGTTCTTTTTGTGCGTTGGCTGCAACTATCGCACACCATAGACTTTTACCACTGCCTGATTCACCATAAAATACATATTGTCGCCCAAATAATAAGGCTTTATCAAATGATCCAGACCACAATCGGTTCATTGCATAATTGTCAGTTCCTACCCAGAGATTCACGTTTGAAAATCCGGTATTGAATGTTGGGGTGTTGATGGTATCCATTACTTTACCAATACGTGACCCGAATTTAGCTTTTTTAGCCATAGTATTATCCTTAACTAACTGAAAAATAGTATGGGGGATAAATTATTTATCCCCCATACAGAATTATGCGTCAGCCTTGGCTTTAGCTTTAGCTTTTTTCTCAGCTATCCGAGCTTTCATTTTGGCCACTCGATCATTGGCGGGAGTATCCGTAGTTTCTGTTGGAGCGTCATCACTAACGGAATCTTCAGAAGATTCCACAGCTTTACTCGCCTTGGTGGCACCACGTGATGATTTCAATTTATTCCGAACATCGGAAGAATCGCCTTCATCATTATCCTTATTGCTTTTCATTTTATTAGCAATACGGTCCTTGAGGGCACCCTTGCTGGAGCTACCACCACTGGTATTTTCCTCACGCCCTTTATTCGGCTTAATGCCACCAACTTCTTCCCATTCAGGATTCCACTCACCATCACCATCACCAAGAGCAAAGTCAATACTCACACGTGCCATTTCGGTGAATATCTCATACATCTCTGGTGTTGGGCGCTTGGGTAGATATGCCGATAGATCAATCAGCCCGTGTTCGCCAATATATTCCATCTGCTCATCAGTCAGTGAGGATTCTTTCATTTCCCATGTTGATGTCTCATAGTTATTAAAATCACCCTTTTTGGTTTTTCGAACAATGTAATTTCGACCAACAAATCGATTAAGAAATTCGTCTTCATCGT
>JALSUJ010000137.1 GCA_027071355.1 Gammaproteobacteria bacterium
TTTATCAATTCCCGAGACCAGTTATGTACAAAGTCTTACGACCGCCAAATGGGCGGATATAATGCCTCCCTTCAAATAAAACAGAGTCTTTCAGGTTAGTGCGGATAGTACGAGCGTTGTACTTAATTCGATCAGCCAGCTCTTGAGTGGTTAAGTAGGTGAGGTTCATTTGACATGTATCCTTAATAAGTAAATTATATTTCCACCAAACTAATTGTCCTTCTGAAATACACAATATCAATCAGAAGTACCTTTGTCAATAAAAAAGTATCCTAGGAGTACATTTTGTGTAGAATGATGGTCAGAAAGATCAGGAGATAAAAATGATCCGCTGTAACTTATCCCGGCTAATGGGAGAGAGAAAAATGAAAGTTGTCGATGTGGCTCGAGAAACTGGACTGCATCGACACACTGTTACGGCTCTATATAAAGAGACGGCTCAGAGAATCGAGCTAGATGCTATTGATGCTCTGTGTAATTTATTTGAGTGCTCTGTGTGTGAGTTGTTTGAGCGGGTGAATAATGAGAATGAGTAGTCTCATAATTAATGCAGCAATTTCAGTAAGCACATATTATTTACATAGTTGTATTAGTTCAGACTTGATCTGACAGTTACCGGCTTGCAGAAGTGGCGTTAAGTCAAATTTAGTTCAATAATTTTTTCCTGCCATTGACGAGTGCTTTCATCGGATGTCGTTCACAACATATTTTTCTTGATGGGATGCTTATCATTGTAATAATAAACCATTCGTCCAGACCACTTTTGCAGTGAATACAGGTGGGGGAATTGGAGAGATTATTCTAATGATAAGCTATCTGTATATAACTACGCAAAGGGAAAATCTGCTGTCTTAAGCCATTTCTTTGATAGTGTCGAGATGAAGTGGTCTAATTGTTTTGTACACCCCAGTTAAGCATAATTTGACTTAACTGAGGTGAAAAAATGACAGAGAAAAGAAGGCAATATACAAAAGAGTTCAAACTGGATGCCGTCAGCCTGGTTCT
>JALSUJ010000138.1 GCA_027071355.1 Gammaproteobacteria bacterium
TTACAGGACTGGCAGGACACAACCAGGTTATTAAGAGCGTTCCATTTCATAATGGCCTTGGGGATCACATGATCAAAGGTCGCATCTTCCAGTGCCAGAGGCTGTCCACAGTAACAATATTTACCATTTTGCCGCTGCAGCAGTCTCAGTTTGCGTTTCTCATTTCTGGTCATTGCGATACTCCTCAGTTAATGAGTTGTTTAGCTAACGCAACTTCCACAGAATCACCGTCCTGATTAAGAATATCCAGCCCGGTATCCGGTACATCACCGGAAGTGGACTGACTGACGGCTATTTTCTTGGCCATCAATGTCAGGCAGGCAATTTGAGCAGAGTCGGCATAACCCAGATAATAAACATCTACCGCTTCTTTTTGACCGATTCGCCAGGAACGACGAGCGGCCTGCTGTAGCGTGTAAACATTATAACCAGACTGCATAAAGACAATGGTTGGGAACTCCAGCAGATCCAGACCGGTTTTAACCAGTTCCGGATTGCAGATCACACAATCCACACCTCTGTCCACCTGATCCAGGATCCAGTCTTCACGTTTCATGGTACTGACTGATGAACGCAAAACTGCCGTTTTAAGCCCGGCTTCTGAGAGCAGGGTTTTCAAACGGGAGCCTGTATCACGCTTACCGGTATAGTTGGTATAAACCAGAGTCCTGCGACCGGCAGATTGATTTTCCAGTGCAATGCGGATCAACTCTTCCTCTTTAGGAGAAATGTCATCCTCATCAAAGACCGAAGGCGCAAAGGCCAACAGCGCATTAGTTCTGGGATGCTTTACCGTTTCTGCCGTAAAGCAGGTATCCGGCCAGCGCAACAGAACATTTAAGACAACCCCCAACAGGGTAGTATCGCCCCTTGCCAGGGCCTGTCTTAACTCCGTTGTAAGCTGATTGCTTAATTTGGCGTAATATTCCTGCTGTTCACTGGTCATATTCACTTCTATAAAATGTTCCCGATAGGGTGGCAACACGTTTTGTCCAATATCTT
>JALSUJ010000139.1 GCA_027071355.1 Gammaproteobacteria bacterium
TATGCAGGAATATGAGCGTTGTAAAAAGCATTTTTATCAGGTGCAAAAGAATATTGCTAAAATGAAACTGGATTCTGAACAACGCTCCAGAGAGGTTCTGCAGGAATTTGAACAGCAGAATAAGTAATGTTACGCATACTTTATGCTGAGTAATTATGTATTTGTTTAGCTATTGAGTTTGTTCAGGAAGAACAGCTGACACTGATTTCTGTTGCCCAGTCCGGCGGTAGTCCGGCATAATGCTCCATCTGTGGATGTTCATCAAATGGATTGAGCATTAATTTCAACAGTGCATCGACTTCAGAATAATCATTGTCACGAGTGGCTTTGTCTATGGCAATCTGAGCCATATAATTTCTGAGAATGTATTTAGGATTGACGCGGTTCATCTTTTCCCGGCGCTGCTGTTCGGGCAGGCCATCTTTTACCAGCAACTGAATATAAAGTTGATGCCAGTTATCAAACGCTTTCCGATCCATAAACATATCCCGAATAGCCGGTTGTTGTTCGACAATAATTGAACCTGCTAACTGGCGAAACAGCAGAGTATAATCCACCTGATTTTTTTCCATCAGATTTAACAGGGACAATATTAAAGTATTGCGTTGCTGGGCTTCCTCATTATTACTGGAGGGCTGAAAAAAGCCCAGTTTCTGTTCCATTAAGGATAGATAGTGATCGGTAAATTGAACTTCAAAAGCGGCCAGAGCCTCTTTGGCTTCGTCTATGGTCATAAGAGATAATAAGCTTTCAGCAAAACGGGTCAGATTCCAGAGAGCAATACCGGGCTGCTTCTGAAAACTATAGCGTCCCTGATGGTCTGAATGATTACAGATAAAATCTCTTTGGTAGGTATCCAGAAATCCAAACGGCCCATAGTCCAGAGTCAGCCCCAGAACAGACATATTATCTGTATTCATGACCCCATGAGCAAAGCCTGCTGCCTGCCAGTGAGCAATCATGAGCGCCGTTTTTTCTATTACTGCAGATAAAAATAACTGATAAGGGTTTGTTTGCTTATGCTGACTCTGCTTAAGAATATCAGGATAATAATGCTGGATAACAAAATCAGCCAGTTGCTGAACCTGATCCGTCTGACTACGTGAAGCGAATAGTTCAAAACTGCCGAAGCGGATAAAAGAAGGGGAGAGACGTACCAGAGATGCGCCACTTTCAAGCTGTTCCCGCCAGACTTCTTCCTGACTATTAACTATGGCCAGTGCCCGAGTGGTTGGGATACCCAGACCATACATGGCCTCGCTGCATAAATATTCCCGAATGGTGGAGCGTAATACCGCTCGTCCGTCGCCACGGCGGGAATAGGGGGTTGCGCCTGCGCCTTTTAACTGTATTTCCCAGTATTCTTCAGCAGAGTTTTTAATTTCACCCATTAATAACGCTCGTCCATCGCCTAATTGCGGCACAAAATGGCCAAATTGATGACCTGCATATATCGCTGCAACAGGCTGGCATTTTTCAGGTATTAAATGACCCGCTGTAAAATAACAGAATTCAGAATTGTTTAGACTGTCTGTGCTATGATCCAGCAATTGTGCTGCCGACGGGTTGATATGTACCAGTTCTGGTTTTTCCAGCCCATCAGGTGCCTGATAACTGAAAAAGTCATCCCCCAGACTGTGAAAACGATTACTGAATTCCAGCTCACAAAACAGGGGATTGGTACTGATCTCATTGCTATTGTGAGTCTGTAGTGCATCTTTTAGTGTGCTTAACATTACAATACCATACTAAAATACTAGGGAATTGCTTATTCTACACTTTTTTCTTGATGATGTATCGTTATTGTCTTTTTTTTAATTTCGTGTATCTTTGTTGTATCTGGAAATAGAAAAAACCGCCTGGTAACAGGCCATAAAAAAGCTGAAAAAATTTTAATTGAAGGAAATTTTTAAGTTATGACTGATTATAGTGATTATGAAAGTGATGTGTTTTCCTGTAAATATGAAGATGAGACTGCGGTTATCCGTCTGAAAGCCGATTCATTAAAAATGACTACGGATCCACATCATTTTCATGACATGCTGGAGTGTATGAATGCTATTGAAGTGGATGAGAAAATAAAAGGCATACTGGCGTTACATACGGTTAAGTACGAACGTGTTAAAAATATGAAGACCTTTATGCAATCCATTCAAAAAGAATCCGGTTATGTACAAAAGGAAATGGGTGTTACTCGATATGGTAATTCGGTAAAACGACTGACCTTAGCCATTAATGATTTTTCCAAGCCCTGTGTAGTTGGTATTCAGGGACACGTTGTTATTGATTCCTTTGGCTTTTTTATGGCCTGTGATCAACGTATTGCCGGTGAAGATCTGAGTATAGAATTTCCCGGACTGGATATTGGTGTAACCCCTATGGGTGCTGTCGCTTTGTTTATGAGTCGGCAGATGGGGGCCAATAAGGCACTGGAAATATTAATGTCCAAAGATTCTGTCAAAGCAGCAGAAGCAAAAGAGCTGGGTTTTGTAACCGAGGTCGTTGCTCCCGAGCAGGTTAAGGAAGAATGCCGCACACGTCTGGAAGAGATGTATCAGGTACCCGGAGCTACCTTAAACCTGACCAAACAGTTAATTCGTCCTAAAACCTATGAACTGGAAGAACACTTTGAACTCTCCTCTCGCCTGTTATGGAGCTCTATTGTAGACAATTAATAGCCAGGATGAGGGGCAGTCATTCTATCCCATCATCTCCTGCGGCAATACTACTTTAGCAATGCCGCGAGCAAAGAAATATAAACGATGCACACTTTGCATTAAGGTAATTTCCAGTCGCGCCAGCTTCAGATAATTTTCTTTCTGACTGCCCTGGTGACTGGGTTTTCTGGATAATATCTTATCCACATAGACTTTGTCGGGCTGTTTGGAAACAGAGCTATCTGGGAGATATGGGCGGCATTTCTTCAAATGCAGGGATAGTTTCATCCATATAATCCCAGACTGGTTTCCTTTTATTATAAACGATGGCATCAGGCTTAAACCATGAACTATCATCTAATGTGCCTGCTGTAACACTTATAATATTATCGACTATATTACTGGTTCCAAAAAGACGGCTGCCGCACTTAGGGCAAAAATAACGTGTGATGGTTGAACCGGTATCGGTGATAGAATCGTAGCTGCTGGTATCTCCTTCAATATGGACATCATCTTTATTAAAAAAAGCATTGGATGCGTGACCGGTACCTGATGTTTTTCGACAATCATCACAATGACATTGTCCCATTCGAACCGGTGGTGTGGTAATGGTATATTTTATGTCTCCGCATAAACACTGCCCTGTTGCAAAGTACTTTTCTGACATTATTATTCTCCAGAGTTTTTAATATTATAAATTAAATGAATATTGATGTTTATAGCAATATAAACATGCAGAGTGTAGTGCAATTTTATATTACTGGAACTAACGTGATAAGTTTATGGTAAATTAAAAGGTGTTTTTATATGGAGTTATTTAAACACACTTATAGCACAATTTTCTATTTTTGATCATTAGTGCACGAATTTGAAGCACTAAAACAGATACAATTATCTGCACATGGATTGAAAAATATTATTCTATTACCTATGATTATATAAGCAAATCTCAACACGAACAGGATGACGTGGTGAAAAACAACTACCCGAAATTAATTGGAAATTCAGAGTCATTTAAGAACACTATCAGGCAGATTAAGAAATTTTCTATTTGTGATGCCAGTGTATTGCTTCAGGGTGAAACTGGAACTGGCAAAGAATTGTCTGCTCGGGCCATTCATTATCTTGGGCAGCGTTGTGATTATCCCTTTGTTGCTGTTAACTGTGGTGCATTACCAGAAACATTAATAGAAAGTGAATTATTTGGTAATGAAAAAGGAGCTTTTACTGATGCCCGGGAAGCTAGAATCGGCTTAATTGCCGAAGCAGAGGGTGGAACACTCTTTCTTGATGAGGTGGATTCATTACCTCAGAAGGCACAGGTTGCTCTTTTGCGCTTTTTACAGGATCAAACATACAGACCCCTGGGCGGGCGTCAGGAAAAAACTGGAAATGTACGCATCATTGCAGCAGCCAGCAGTCAGTTGCCGGAATTAATTGATAAAAAACTATTCAGACTGGATCTCTGTTATCGACTGGGTGTACTTGATATTTTATTACCCCCATTGCGGGACAGACCGGGAGATCCGGCTTTACTTGCAAATCACTTCATTAATAAATTTACCGAAATTTACAGTATGCCCAAAAAACAATTAACGGCTGACTGTGTCAGATGGCTGAATAGTTATCAGTGGCCTGGTAATATTCGTGAGCTTGAAAATAAAATTCATCGTGGTCTTTTGCTCGCAGAAGATGACACCATTTCAATTATGCCTCCCCCTCCAGACAACGATAGACGCAAAGGAATTGAACGCCGTCTTTTTTCTATAACATCGGTTTCGTATAAAGATGCTCGTCAACAGGTACTTGAGCGATTTGAAAAACAGTATCTTATAGAAGCAATGCGTAAAAGCAAGGGTAATGTAACTCATGCTTCCAGAATTGCGAGTAAGGAAAGACGAGCTTTTGGCAAACTTTTGAAGAAACATGACATAGATCGAAACAGTTTTAATACTTATGATAATAACGGTTGATTTTAGATGCATTCAATAAATTTTCCGGGTCATAAGTGACCCAGATACTTAAACTATAAAATACATACCTTTAAGCTCCCTCATGCTTCATAAACCGCGTTTCTTATGGGTTAAATTTACCCCACCTTGTTTTTTAGTATTTTTTTATTTCTAAATATTTCAATACCTTAATAGCTGTTAAAAAGTGGCATGGTATTCGCTTATATGTGGAATAAGGAGTAATTGATATTGAATGCAAATATTAGTTCTTATGTGGAGGATGAAATACTTCAGTATTTAAAAAAACACCCGCATGCAGCAGATACTGTAGATGGTATTACCAGCTGGTGGTTAAATCAAAATAAAAAAAAAGTGGATATATCCGTTGTTAAAAGTGTATTAATAAAGATGGAAAAAAATAATATGGTGCGTGTGTACAGATCAGCAGAAGGCAAATCATTCTACTGCAGAATAATAAAAAAAAGATCTGCTGACAGTTCAAAAGGAGATAACAAATAACATGAAAAACCAGGGATATAATTTATTTATTGAACAACGCTCCTACCCCCATTTACGTAATATCCTGTCAGAAGAGCTGGCATCCTTACCGACAGTTCAGCTTGAAGAAGCAGTAGAACCTATGCTGGGAAATATGACTATTGAAGAATATGAAGACTTTCTCAGTAGTCTTTCAAAATATGGAAAACAGGTTGGCAATGTCCTGACTCGTGCAGCACCTGGAGCACTATCCGGTGCGGTACAGGGAGCTACTATGGGATCAGCAATGGGTCCCTATGGTGCATTAATAGGGGGTGCTTTGGGTGCGGTTGGAGGTGGCTTGCAAAGTTATCAGGCTTCAGGACAGCAGGCGCGTACTAATCAGAGTCCAGCGGGTCAGCAGCCAACAGTCAGACAGACGGTTGTCAGGCCATCAGTACAACCAGCCGTTACCAACCTAAACCAGGCGACCTTTGCACCAGCCTCAGGGGGGCTAAACCGTAATCCTGTATCACAACCGCTTCCAGGAGCTGTATTACCAGGTTCTGCAGCAGCACAATTACTGGCGGTTTTATCGCGCCCGGAAACCTTGCAGGCTATTTTATCAATGATGATGTCCCAGGCAGGGCGATCAAATGTACAGGTAGGACAGACCCAGGTACCCGTGGCAGCTTTTAGCAATATGATATCAACGCTGGCTCAAAGAAGTTCTGCACAACAAAATCAGATTGTTGCCAGTCAGGCTCAAAGTACGCCTGAATATTTACAGGATGAAAATGGTGAATTTATTTGTGACCCTATGGATGCCGAACAAAGAGCGGACGTGTTACTGGGGCTGTTAAGTCAGCAGCCAGACAGACTGGATAGAGATAACACTTATAAGCATAAACAGCCATTATCGGAAGTACTATATGAAGAACAGGCAGATTCATATGACAATGAATATGATAGATTTAATGATGATGCAGATGCTGATGAAGAGTGGGAAGAAGAACTGGATGAACTTTTTGGTTAAGTTGTTTTTATTAAAAAGGGAAAATAAATATGACAATTGATCCGTTAATATTACAGATGATGCAGCAGGACAATTCGGATGAAAAGAACCAGGCATTGCTTAACTCGCTGCAAAATAATGACACTCTTAGTTCAAAATCTAAGATGCTACTGCAATTGATGTCGGCCGGTAATAAAGCGAATACAGATTATGATGTAGATGATGAATATAAGACTGAAAAAACTGTTTCACGCCGTCAGATACGGAATAAATTCTATGCCTTACAGGATGAACTTGAGGAGGCTCTGGCGATGATTGATGTGCTGGCAGATGCCATTGGTGCCTGTCCTTATTGCTTTGGTGAACAAAATGACTGTGCAGAATGTCATGGAGAAGGTATTGCAGGTTGGCAACAACCTGATCCGGAATTATTTACACATTTTATTGCACCAGCCGTCAGGCGAATAAAAAAACAGTCTAATCCTGTTCGAAAAAAAGAAACATCAGAAACAGAATAAACATAAGTAAGATGAAAAAAAGTGACCAGCCTAACAAACCAAAAGGAGACTATGATGTCTGAATTAGATAATGTAATTGAAGTCGATTTTGACGATTTTGAAGACTTTGATGATTTTGAAGATGATGATCAGGATGATTTTATTGAAGATATAGATGATGACGATGATATCTTTATGGAAGATGATGATGATTCTGAAGATGCGGAGCGTCGCCGTCGCCGCAGAAGCCGTCATCGCCGTCGTAGAAACAGAAATCGAGCCAGAGGAAGAGGATATTATAAACGTACACTAAGAGGCTATGCTACCAAAAAACAACTGAGAGCAGCACTTGCACGAGTGGGCCGTGATATACGCAGAAACAAAACTGCCATCAGCACTACAGGTACACGTATTAGCGGCCTTTCCAGAAGTACAGTGAAATCGATCCGGGGACTACGCAAAGATATGGATAATACAAAACAGATGATTTTGTTAACCAGTTTGCTTGGCGGAGATAAAAAATATGAGGTGCGTGATTCCAGTAATAACAATTCGGTTCCAAATAATACCACCTTTACTCTGAAGGACAGAAGTGACTCAATGGATAAGTTATTACCTATATTGATGATGGGAGGAGGACTGGGTGGAAATTCAGGCAGTAAAGGCGGCATAATGGATAATCCACTCATGTTAATTCTGCTTATGGATGGACTTAAGTAACCTGTGTTGTTGAAAAATAATAAGGAGCACGAGATGTTTTTCGATCCGTTAACATATTTAATTGTTCGTAACAGGGTACAAAAGGAAAATCTGGACAGCAGTGAAGCATTGAAAGCCACATTGCTTGGTTCTGCTGTAGGCGGTGGCAATATGGCAACCAGTGTGTTTTTTGCCGACCGCAGCATCAGACAAAAAGCAAGGGAAAATAAACCCGTTGTCATTGAACCGGTTACCTGTATTGATAATTTACTGGCATCGTTTGAATCCTTTCTAAACTGTATGGAAAAGGATGAAGCTAATGCAGATAAGCTGAATGAATTCAAAAAAATATTCAGTGAAATAGGAAAAAATCTGGTGGTTGATGAGGACGATAAAAAAAAGATTGATGCAAAACTAAAGAGTCTTTTTGCAGATAAAGTGGCAGCAAGAACTGCAGTATCCAGGTCAGTTAAAAAATAATATAAAAAAACGACAGGGAAACAATATTTATGGATCCGGGACTGTTTGAACTTGTTGATGGCAATGCAGATGATCAGCTCTCTGCAATTGTCCGTTTGAATAAGAGTGACATTATACCGGATAATATTCGTATTATTAGCCAGTTTGATGAAATTGCTACCTGTCGTTTACGTCGTGCCGATATTTTGAAGGTGCATGCGGATGCAAAAGTTAAAAGTCTAAAAGCACCGAGAAGTCTGAATAATACCAGTTTTTCTGAAGATGTTTTAAGTAGTGAAGAATTAAACACTGAAGAACTGCAGAATGCCTATGCTGTTCAACGCCCGGAAGTTATAGAAACCGGACGTGGTGTCGTTGTCGGTATTATTGACTGGGGGTGTGACTTTGCTCATCCTGACTTTATTGACAAAAATGGTGAATCACGCCTGTTGTCTATATGGTTGCAGAAAGGCAGTACAGAAATTACGCCTGAAAATCCCTATGGACGAGGTCGAATTATTTACCGGCAGCAGATTAATAAAGCCTTAGAAACAGACAATCCCTACCAGAGTTTAAACTACCATCCTGGAGAAATTTCACCCGGAGGTGGTTCTCATGGTACTCATACTATGAGTATTGCTGCGGGGAATGGATCTGGCAGCAAAATAGTGGGTATGGCACCGGATGCTGAACTGGTTTTTGTACAGGCTGACTCCAGCGGGTTAAGCGGACTGGCAAATTATGGGGACTCTGTAACTCTTCTTGAAGCGGTTGATTTTATAATAAAGCAGGCAAACAATCGTCCCTGTGTTATTAATATGAGTATGGGTCGTCATGGCGGACCTCATGATGGAAAAACTCTGGTAGAACTGGGGCTTGATGAAGCCCTGCTGCAGAATCCTGGGCTGGCAATAGTGAATAGTACGGGTAACTATTTTGAGGCAAAAGCGCATGCAAGTGGACAAATGGAAAGCGGGCAGCAGTATCCGTTAACATGGCTGGTAAATGCTGCTGATCAGACATCAAATGAACTGGAAGTCTGGTATAGTGATATAGATAAAATAAGTGTCAAACTTATTTCTCCGGAAGGCGAAGTTTTTGGTCCTGTCAATCTGGATGAGCGTAATGATATTATCCAGAATGGTGAACTCGTCGGGCGCATATATCAGCGAGCTACCGATCCAAATAATAAAAAAAATCATATTGATATCTTCTTATACAACAATAGTATGGGCGGAGAGTGGCAGGTTTTGCTTAAGGGGGAGCGAATTTTTAATGGTCGCTTTGATGCCTGGATAGAGAGAGATTCCGGGGCAATAGAAAATCAGTCACATTTTGACGCTAAAAATGTTGATGAAACAGGTACCACGGGGACTATTGCCAATGGTCAGTTCACCATTTCAGTAGGTGCATTTGATGCCCGCACAGATTCTCGTGACCTTGCTCATTTCAGTAGTTCCGGACCGACTAGTGATAATAGACCCAAACCTGAGTTGGTAGCACCCGGGGTCAGGATTGTTGCGGCTTCATCCGCACCCCTGGATGTGGAACCAGAATCACTGGTAACCGTTAAATCCGGTACCAGCATGGCAGCTCCTCATGTTGCAGGTACCGTGGCTCTGATGTATGAAGCTGCCAACCGAAAACTTCCAATACAGGAAATTCGCCAGATACTTTTTAATTCCACGGATGATACGTCCAGTTATAAAGAAGATCGTTTTAGATTAGGTAATGGTTTTCTTAATGCTGCCAGAGCAGTAGAAAATGTACGGGGTATAAAATCAGCTGAAAATTATGTGCCAAAACAGAAAAATAAAATGAATGTTAAAAAAGAAACACACAGCTTAAATGAAGAGAAGGAGGACTTTGAAATGCCGGTCACTGAAGAAATAGTGGGTGAATATGAGTCATACGATATCGCTCCTTCTAAATCAACTAATTATAATGATGACCTGTTTAATTTTACCAAAAAAGATAACGCGGAAATTTTTGATAACCTGGTATATGGTGCAGTTAATAATCTCCGGAATTATAATGAAGATTTTTTAGTTATAGCGTATCCGGATGAACAGACTGAAAACAATGTCGTTGCTGGCGATATTATTATTCATAGAGTTATGGGAGAGGATAAACTGGCTGATAGTTCGGTAATTGACAGTACTGAAAGTTTATCTCTTAAGCATATTAAACTACAGTCTAACTCAATAATTATCCGACCTCAAAATCAGATGGTTGAAAACTATGAAACCCCGGAAGATCCCGCAAGAACGATTAATTTTACAGAACCTACTCAGGTTGTTGGTCGTGTTACACGAATTGCAGGGCATGGGAATGATGCCGGTGAACGTGAAATAGAAGAGTTAATAAACAGTTTACGTGCCAGCATCGGTCGCTTTTGGGATAATTATTATCAGGGGCTGAATAATTTTGAAACAGGTATGCAGTTTGCCTCTGAACAGGAAACAGAATCGCGTTATTTTGATGTTGCCCTGAAAGAGGTAGCTAAAATTATTATTGATGAAGTAATTAATAAAACTCTGAAAAACTACCCTGTATTAAATATGATAAGCAGTGGAATTAAAAATATTGCCATAGCATGGCAGGAAGAATCTCAGCGCATTGCTCGTGCACGGGGCGAAAGACGTATAGCTATGTATATTTCTACTATCAGAAATGAAGTCGGTCAGCCTAATGGTCCACATCAGTTAATGCTGCTACAGGTTAATCAGGCTCGTCCACGCCTGCTTGCAAGTTTCAGACAGGCAGTTAGCCAGACACAAATCCCGGGACAGGGGCAAAACGGAGTGCTCACCGGTGAAGCAGCAGAATTTATACGTCAGCTTAGAGAAGGTATACAACATTTTCAGCGAGCAATACCTGCGGCAGCATATTATACACAAATGTTTGTAGAACGTTTTGCAGGTTCCCGAGCATGGACACGGCGTGTTAGTCACGGTGGCCGGCTGGGTGGAACATTGTATCTTAATATGCAGCTGTATAAAGATGGAAATTCCTGGACTATTAATTCAGTTTCCAGTTCCTGGGTACTGGCAACAACCGCCCCTAGTCCGGAACGTTTGGCAACGACATTAAGAGATGCATTGCATATGCAAAATAAAAAAATATGGCAGACTCGTTTACCAAAAATGGTCAAAATGCGTATAGAAATAGAAGAGCCCTGGTTAAATAGTTACCGTATCGCTAATGTTCGATTTATTCGAAATGCCCAACGTTTCGAAATTCGAAGTAATTATGGAGATTATGGAGAGCGTCTGTTTCGTCGAGCCTGGGCCATTCCTGCTGTTTCATCTCGGGCACTAAGGGTTAATAGACTTCGTGGCAGTAGTGATTAATCAATATTCATACGGATATTATTATGGAAAGCACTATAAATACAATGAATAATGATGTTGTTCCCTTAGATGATTTGCCGGTGATAGTTGTTGAAAAACCGGCACTCGTTTTTGATTCCTTAGGCGGTTTTTATCAGACCTCTTTAGCAGAAGCTTTAAAAAAACAATTCCAAATCATTGCTACACCTGGTGAAATAATAAACCATGAATTACACAACGGAGATATTTATATTCAACGTATTATGGGTGAGGGTTCACTGGCACAGGCTCAACGTGTACAGCAATCGGATATAGCTATTCGTAACCTCAGACCCGGTAAACGTTTAAACCTCGATGCTCTATTATTAAGAGAAATTTCTTTTTCTGTCAATAACGAAGAATTTCTCCAGGAGTTTTATACAGACGTTGAAAGTTTAAATACTAGACGCCACTGGTTTGTACCCTATAAACCGGTTGTTCAATTAAGCCGTCGAAACCAGGTTCAATATTATGTGGACGGCGAAAACTATTGTACCGCTCTTTATCAGGATCTGCTTAATGCCAGGCATCACATCTATCTGACGGGTCTGCATTTTATGGCAGATTTTGGACTGATACGTTCAACTAATCCATGGGAAACTCTGGCTAATATCCTGTTACAAAAAGCACAACAGGGAATAAAGATATATCTTATCGTTAATCAATTCTGGTTTCAGGAACGAAATTTACTGGGGTATTGGGATAATTGTCATCAATTTCAACTGTTTGATACCAATACAGAGCTAACGACACAAATACAACGTGCCTGGACGGATAATTCTCAAAGTAGTGATAGACGGGAACAGTTCTGGAAAGAACTGGAAAATCAAATACGACCTCGTATTGCAGTGGGCGGTAGAATTGAACGCTATCTTCCCGCGACCGTTGATTTGTTTCGTCAGCTAGCCGGGCAGCAAAATATTAAATGTCGTACAGATATTCACCCGGGTCATATTATGCATTCACATCACCAGAAAACGGTTGTTATAGATGATCAGGTGGCTTATGTGGGTGGTATTGATCTGACCCATCTCGATGGAGATCGATGGGATAACAATAATCATAGCACTCAAAATCGTTTTACCAGAAATCGGGATCAAAAATACTGGCATGATATTCATGCTCGTCTTGCCGGCAATGCCGCACAATTCGTCACTCAGAATTTCCATGACCGGTGGCGAAATGGTCGACTTTATGAAATTCAAACCAGTGGGCTGGCAGCCAATCCTCGACAGGTGACTATTGACAGGGATCAGAATAATCAAACGGAAAGTTTCAATGCGGTTAGTCCTGTCAGTGAACAGGTTCGTACTTATAGTGAAGCGGAAATTCAACAATTTTCCAGCCCTAAAGTTCAATTTATCCGTTCTATGCCTGAAGGCAGGAATTATTATACACCGAGAAACAGTAACTGGGAACGTTCAGCAAAGGACGCATATATTGTTGGTATAAAAGCGGCACGTCATTCAATTTATCTTGAAAATCAGTGGGTTTCAGATGAGTCTATCTGGAGTGAACTGGCTCAGGCAGCAGAACGAAATCAGAATAATCCTAATTTTCGTATTGTTATTATGCTGCCTTATGAGCCACTACGAGCAGCTGGTGCAGGGGCTAACCAGAACCTGTTAACAGAATTAGATATCTTAAAGTTATTAATAAAATGTCGTAATTCACAAACTCTTTCTATATTTAGCCTGATGGGCAGCAACAATGTCCCGATATATGTTCATTCTAAAATGATGGTTATTGATGACATGTGGTCTCTGATTGGGTCAGCTAATGCCGGCGGTATTTCTCTGGAGGGAATTCGAGAGTTTGGTATTTTAGGCGGCGGTAACCGACCCGATACTGAACTAAGCTTTATTACCCTTGATCAGACCTTTGCTAGAAACCTGAGACGTAGCACCTGGCAGGATCATTTAAATAATAGTCAGCCGGGCAATAGTTTTAATCAAGGTGTGAGAATAATGCGCCAGCATGCTAATACTCGAAACCGGCGAATTAGATATTCACCTTATCTGGTCAGTGCCTTTGGAGGTATTGATCTGCGTGTGTTTTCCTATAGTGAGCGTGAGCTGCATCAGCTTTTAACAACTCAGGGAGTACAGGTCGTTAGACAGTATCTGGTGAGTCTGTATCAAATAAACCGGCAGATTGATCAGCAGATAAGAACCGCTGAAAATGCACTACAACGCAGAATATATCAACGAATTCGACAGGAAGCAGGCGTCATTATTTCAGTGCTAAGAAATCAGGTATTAAGATTAATACCTGAAATCATGGCGTCAGTTTAAAAATTTCTGTATTTTGTTAATCAGTTACCGCTGTTTTCTGTTTTAATGGCTTCCAGGCTGACCCGCACAGTTTGAGTTGGGTTAGCCATTGCCTGCATGTAAATAGTCAGCCCTGAAAAACATTCTATCCATTTGAAACCAAAGGGATTTATTCTTTTTTTAAGTGACCAAATCGACCAGAAATGCTATAATAAGCACAGATTCTCTGGTCGATTTGGTGAAAAAA
>JALSUJ010000140.1 GCA_027071355.1 Gammaproteobacteria bacterium
GTC
This sequence comes from Gammaproteobacteria bacterium, assembly GCA_027071355.1. Lineage (GTDB taxonomy): Bacteria > Pseudomonadota > Gammaproteobacteria > GRL18 > GRL18 > JANELJ01. Next base: position 4 of record JALSUJ010000140.1, read on the forward strand.
TTAGTGGATACGTCAATATGGATTGATTATTTTCGGGACGGTGAGAACTCCGCAGATATGGAATTTCTAATAGATGAAAATCTCATTATTACCAACGACATAATACTGGCCGAGTTGATACCGTACTTAAAAATAAAGAAGCAAACGAAAGTAGTTAATTTACTTTATGAAGTAACTAAAATGCCATTAGATATTCACTGGGAAGAAATAATTGAATTCCAGTTAAAATGTTTAAAATCAGGGGCAAATGGAGTAGGGATCCCTGATTTAATTATTGCTCAAAATGCAAAGCAAAATAATTGCACGATCTATTCTCTCGATAAACACTTTCGCCTTTTGAACAAAGTATTGAAGATAAACCTACATCAATAAAATTGGGCTAATCGGGTAGCCAGAGGTCTTTACCCTCCAGCCCCCACAACACCCATCATGCGGGTCCGCAATGGGCGTTTCCCAAAGACTTGTAGAATAAGCTGGCCGATTAGCTCCAACGTACCCCAATGTCGGTTGCTATTTAAAACAACGCCATTGTTCCTGAATTCCGGTCGGGTATGAAACAATTGAGTTGCATAGACTTCTCATTGATCTTCAGGGCCAGGTCTTTACCCTGTCCTGCCCATTACGGCAGGTATTTGGTTACTCGGCAACTGCTCCTGCGTTGCTCTACCTCCTGCATCCATGCAGTCGTATGTCGAGGGCATGACCAAGAACAAATTTAATGTTATGTTCATGACAGAAGTTGGAGACCCAGTACCAGGTAAACATACACTCGACAGTAATATACCGTGAGACGGTGTGATGAAGTGAGAAGGCTCAATTAGTATCAATTAGCTCAACCCGGCCATTTATACGCCGTTTCGCTTCGCTGCACTCTATATAAATGGACGGTTAGCATGAGCGTTAGCTTTTCAAAAAAATTATATTTACACCAAATTTGACAGATATGTATAACATACATATACTTTATGTACGAGATTTCAATTTGATCCAGATAAAGCTGAAAGCAACTTTAAAAAGCATAACGTATCTTTTGCTGATGCAGAAAGCATTTTTTATGACGATTTAGCTATTCATCAAGAAGATCTTGATTCTGAAGGAGAAACAAGATTTTTAGCATGTGTAGCAGATGAGGCCGCAATCTGCTTCATTAAGTCATTGTTTTGTAACACATATAATGTTTCCTGCTCGCGCTCCCAATCATCCGCACTTAAAACCACGAAATCTTCACCACTTCTGCGTGTAACTTTGAGAGGCAAATGCTCTGTAACCACCTGTTCCACAAAGGTTTTTAAGTTATCTCTAAATTTATTTACACTAATAGTGTCCATATTTTTTACCTATAAAACGTACTGTAACTCCGTACATAATAGTGGTGGAGCCCTAATTAAGTCAATTAACGTTGGCCGGTTTTACACGCCGCACCGCTCACCGCGTTTTAATGTTCGCTACTTTGGAAACTGGAGTGATGAAGTTGACTTCGTAGATGGTGGACATTGTATACAATTTAACTATCAACTCTAGTAATTTAAAAAAAAGGAAATAGCATGATAAAAACACTTTTACTTCTCACATTAGTATGGAATTCTCTTTTTAGTGTAGAAGAAATTCACCCTGGAATACTAAAAGGGTATCTCTCACAAGATGAAAAACCGAGTAGTTTAAAGCTCTTGCGATCTGCACCAAAAGCTAACTCTCTGCAAGCACAACTTGATAGAGAGATAAGTGATAAACTTGTAGTCCTTCAAGGCACTAAACGCTGGGAACTGGCGAAAAGTGATGCAAATATCAACTTTCCAAAAGCTGCAGACATCTTTAGCTGTTCTCTTGGAATTAAGATCTCAAAACATCAAACACCACATCTTTATACTTTGTTACGACGATCTTTAACTGATGCAGGGTACTCAACAGAAGAGGCAAAAAAAGCTTATAAAAGAGAGCGGCCTTTTATGCAAAATAAAAGGGCAATTTGTACTCCAGAAGATGAAGTTGCACTTAGAAATGATGGCTCATACCCCTCTGGGCATACTGCACTTGGTTGGGCTTGGGCTCTTATACTCTCAGAGATAGCTTCACAAAATGCTGATGCTATCTTAGCTAGAGGTATAGCCTATGGAGAAAGTCGTATGGTCTGTAATGTTCACTGGCAGAGTGATGTAAACGCAGGAAGAACTATGGGTTCTGTAATTGTAGCTGCACTTCATACAAACAGTACATTTCAAAAGGACTTGGCAGAGGCAAAAACAGAATATAAAAAGGCTCTACAAAAAGAGGTAGGTTTGAAAAAAGATTGCTCTTTAGAGTTAGAAGTATTACAGATGAGCAGTAAACTACTCAAGTGATACTGAATTGTAGAAAATTTTTGTCATTGTAACCCCATGCGTCAGGATTGATGTCGCCTCCAATTGTAAGTAAAATAAACCTTATAGGGCGTAGTGAGCAAGAAATACTTGATGCTTTTGAAAATGGCACATTAAAAAAATAAGCTCAAAAATAAACAAATGCAGCAATATCAGGCTATTGCCGATAATGCTGGGTGTTAGTTAATAAACAAGGAATATCATGCTGCGATGTAATGAATCATTATGAAACAAGGCGTATACATTTGTATAGTAAAATTGTCACCTGGAAATGGGTGCGATCAACTTGATTTTCATTTCATCTGCATCTGACCCTATTGATTTCGTTTTTTAAATCAATTTCTGGCATTAATCACTATAAATTTAAAATATAACCTGAAAAAATCACGTAATACTATACGGTTTGATTCTAAAAGTTAATGAGCAGTAACAGGAACCTGTTTTGCTTTGGTATTCTTTTCAATTTCTTTGGAATAATCCGGTTTATGTCCTGTCCAGCGGTATTTAAAATTACCTACCAGTCCGGAGAATGGATTGGTTATTCCGCCTGCAAAAGTACCTTCTTTGGCTTTATTAATAATTTCATCAAAGTTATCCTTCTGGTTACTTAAAGAGCCCCAGAAATTTATTTCCGGTCCTTTCCAGAAGCCATATTTATCCTGTTCTTCCTGCAGCAGCCCAAGACCATAAAATATAGCGGCCCCTTCACCGGCAAGATTTAAATGTGCCTGCATTTTTAAATCCTGATCGAATAGACGGGTATTTTCTTTATAGGTTATTTCACCATCTGCGTATAAATGCAGTTCAGGACTCAGGATTTCAAATTGATTTATACGGGTATTCAGATCGGACTGACGAGACATGCTTAAATGGATTAGGTCATAGTTAATATCTTTAGCAAAACGAACTACTCTATTAATAATACCCAGACCAAAACCGGAAGTGGGTAGTACTGAAACAAATTCGCCTAAAAGTGCCATTGCCTGTCCGCTGGAACGCAGCATCAGATTATTTGAGGGAATTAAGTGATAGACACCATCCACACCACTGATATTAATATTAAACATCAATTCATTACGGATCTGTGTCAGATTACTTAAGGGGCCGTAAAATTTAACATCTACATCAAAAACTCCATCTGCGCGGGGCACATGGTCGGGCTTCAGTTCCTTAAGAAATCCGCCAATATAAAAATTACTTAAAGCTGTATGTAGTTGAATATCATAAGGCTGTTTTTTGTCAGGCTTAAAAGTGAATTTCGCATCCAGTTTCATCGGACTTTTATGGAAAATGATTTCTATATTATTAGCAATAAAATGATCTTTGTTCATATTGATACGGCCCTTAATATCACGATAAGACATATAATCAGAATAATACAGTTTAGTAATATCCAGATCGGCCAGTATATCTATTCCAGTCGGCCAGAAAGGTGATGCCGCAGGGGTATTATCGGGTTTAGCCTCTTTTATATCTTCATGTTTCTTATCACTATCTTTACTGTCTTTTTCTTTTTCAAGTCTGGAAATTTCTGATTCCGGGTTAATTGCTGCCAGCAGTTTTAATAAATCATTTAAATATATTTCCTTGCCGTGCACAGTTAAGGCCATCTCAGGCTGTTTGTTTTTAATTTGTAAATGACTGGTTAATTGTAATTCTGTGGTACCGGACTGGCTTTTCATAATTAAGGGGAAATTTAGAAAAATATCATTAAACTTTCTGATTTTACCTTTACCATCAATAGCAATCGATTTAATTATTTTATTGCCATTGTTGTCAGTAAGATTATTTATCAGCCATTTATGACTGATGTTATTGTTTTTATCCATAGAGATATCAGCTGTCAAGGAACCTTCAGTTAAACTATTGAGAGGCATAATGCCAGGCTGACTTAACCATTGTGTGAGTAGTATATTCAGATGCCCCTTTAAATTAGTCACTGGAACTGATTTTCTGGAATTTAATTTAAATTGAGTGGATAAATCCAGAGCTTTATTCTTTTGCTTTATAAATTGCACAGATAATTGATGAATTATGGCATCTGTAATTGTACCGGACTGGATCAATTGAGCATTTAAAGTAAGATCGAATGGTTTTAATAGAGCCTGTTTTTTATTTTTATAGTGAACATTGTGTAACACTAGAGGTTGATCAAATTTTAATGACTGTTTTTTATTTTTTTGAGTCAGACTAATATGAGCACTAGCCTGATCAAAGGTGATAGGAATATCAGGGAAAAGAACGTCATAGGGTGTCATATCAAAGTTAGTGAGTTTAAATGTTAAATGACCATTCTGGGTAAAGCTTTGTTTGTGATCAGACAGTGAAAATTTAAGAGGGTTGAGGGTTTTAATCTCCAGGCGACCTTTTGATTGAGGATGAAAAACTGAGAGTTGTAAAGCTGTGAGATTAATTCTTTCACCCTTAATACTGAGCTGATATTGACTATCCAGTACCGATGAATGGTTTAGCGTTTTGTGGGTGAAATGGTTGATAAGACCGATATTCATCAGGTGATTAACATGCCCGTTTAATTTTCCTTTTAAAGAAATTAGTGGTGATTTCTGCTTCATTTGAGTCAGAACAATACTGCCTTTATTAGTAAACAGTGGGTTGTTTCCTCTGGGCGTTGTTTGAGTAATGCTCAGTTCTGGATAGTTAACAATAATACTGTCCGGTGTATATTTAATCTGTGATTTAAATTTCAGGTTCAGTTTGTCAAATAGTAACTGTTTGTCGTTATTAAGTTTCAAGCTGGAAAAATACAGTTGATTAATATTAATTTGATAATGATCACGCTCATTATGGATAATGGTTGAATCCAGTTTGTTAAGGATACCGGAAACGGAATAAGGCAATGCATATTGTCTGATAAGCGGTTCAAACCATTTAAAATCAAAATGATTTATTTTGGCTGACAAAAGTTTATCTGTAGTGGTTAATAAAAACTTTTCTGGCATCTGTTTTAGCTGAATACTCTTCAGATTGTTTATAGTGACAATATTGGGTAGTTTATGGGCATTTAAATTGATATTAACTTTATCCAGAGTCCAGAGTTTATTTTTAGCCTTTAATGCAAGTTCATAGTTCAGTGCAAACTGTTTCGGTAAGCTTCTGGATAAGGGAGAGGAGACTCTGGAGTTCAGTAGTTGCTGCACCAGGGGTATTTTTATTAATTCCTGAATATTTAGCTTTCCTTTACCGGATAATGACAGCGGTTTACTCATAAACTCTGCTGAAATCGGTGCATTAAGGTTGAACTGTATAGATGTGCTTAATTGCTGTACTGGTTTTTTAAGGGCTTTCTTTTTATCTGATTTTTTATTTGGCTTTGTATCTGTAAGCGGTGTTTGAAACAGTACCAGTTTTTTTAGAGAAGCCTTAAGGTTATTATCACTAATGGCAATCAAAAAATCAGTTTCAAGGTGCTGATGAGCAAGAATAGTTAATGTTTCCAGAGTCGGTTTATCTGTGTCAGTAGCCAGTTTGTTACTATTACTATCAGATGTTGAAATTGTTTGCTGTGGTGTTTTAATTTGTTGAATAATATTTAAATTTTGTAAGCTAAACGGCCGCCTTGTCTCAAGCACTAAAGAACGGTTGTCAACAGAAAGGTTAATATTAGTATCTGCTATGCCCTTTAAAATTTTATATTCAGGGATAAAATCATTAAACCAGTCAAGTGGTAATTGATTAATATTAATACTGAGCAAGTCACTTTGCTGCTGATCAAGCAGTGTCTGAATATTAGTCAGGTTTATTAACAGGGGTTTATGCGTAATGAGTTTTATGTATTCTTTGTCTTTACTGATTATGGACAGATTGAAACGATTAAGATCCATAAAATCACCATCGAGTTTCATGGTCAGATGATTCTCAATATCCAGTTCATCGGGCAGCGACTGTTTATTATCGGCATAATGTCTGATTTTAAATTGGTCTGCCAAATCAACATAACCGTCCAGAGTTCGAGTGTTGTATTTAAATTGTGCCTTTAAATCACTGATGATTTCAGGTAATTTCAGGGATTTAAAAAGTGCCAGAAAACCTTTTTTAGTGGTTAATTTTATGGCACCGGAAATAACACCTTCGTTACCGTCATAAATACCATTAAACTGCAGCTTTGATAAAACAGTCTTAGCCTCAGAATGTGTTAATTTAAGCTGGATTTTTTCAGGATGGAGGATTCTGGTTAAATAATGCCGGCCTCGTTTATCAAAGGGATAAGAATCCCAGACCTCGGGGCGAGGGAGTTGCTTCATAGCTAGTTCAAGCAGTATATCCTGTTGTATACCTTCATCTGTTTCAAGTTGTAGCTGTAAACTGGTTTTTTGTCGATCAACCGGACTGATCAAATGCTGATTTAAATATATGGCAGCATTTATAGTCAGTCGTTTTATGTCGGGTATATCCTGTAACTCGGGAGCATTAATGTGAATATTCAGGGGGTTGCTCTGCTGTTCATTAATGTTGGATGCTTCAGTTTGTAGTTTTACAGGACCGGTTGCCGGAGAACTATAATCTAAATCAATGTTGAGACTGCCAATATCATATAGATAGCCGGAATTCAGGTAGGGAAATAAACCGGGAAAGAGAAATTGTGAGGATTTTGCGGTTTCAGATGAAATTGAATGATCATCAATTTTACTATTTTGAAGAACAAATTGATCAATTTTAATGCGTTTTGAAAACAGTTTAAAAGGAGAAAATTCACTATCAAGATGGCCTATACTGATATCAATACTACCGTATTTAAAATACAGATTATTAATTTTAATAGAAAAGGGGGTTATGTGGATATAATCGACCCGGGTATCTGAAATCCAGGCTTTTAACTGTGTCTGAAGCAGATATTTCTGTACATCGGCTAAAAACAGACTGACAATTAAAAAAAGGAGAATAAATACAGGACTAAACAGTAGAAATTTAGCAATATGTCTTTTGTTAATTTTCATAATTTAATCCAGATATGAACAGGGAAAAATATTAAAGTTCAATAGTTTATCGTGTTATAGTCGATTTAAATGAAATTTACAGGCGTTTTGCTATTATACGGGAGAATAATAGTGAACGCAGATATTTTTGTGCCTTAATCTTTACTTGAAGGTATTTAATAATAATTCACATTCCCCAATATCAAAACTGTTAACTGCTGAAGTTAAACGGGTTGCCATACTTTTAAATTCTACAAGATCCGGATAATATTCACATCATAAACTGGGACTTACAGGCATCGTAAAAAAGCAGAAAAAACATTGTTTAGAATATCCTTAAATTCTGGTATTTGTCCGTATAAACATGATAATATGAGGTTCTGGATATGATTTTGAGTATTATACAGGTATTTACATGGGACAAAAAACGGCATTTATTCTTGATGACTGGGGTTTTCCGGAAGAAAAAGACAGCGGAGAGTTTAAAACCGACACTTTGCTTCCCGATGATGCAATTGATGATTTTGGGTTGGAAGTCAGTCTGAATTCTATGCTAGGTAATGTAGAAAAAGAGCCGGGAAGTAAGGCTCAGTTGTTTATTAATAAAAATTTTGATAATGGTCGGGATCTTTCTCAGGAAGAAGAAGCCTTTAAAAAACAGATAGAAGACTTATTCGAATTACTGGAGCTGGAAAAAACCGCTGATAAAAGTCAGGGCGTGCGTGTTTATCAGACAGATTCTGCACCATCCAGACCCTGGCGTTTCCATTAAGGCGGGGGCTGTAAAAGTTTCAGATATTAAGTAAATTTTGTGATTTAGGTGTAGCATCACATCGGGTCATTGGTTATAATGCACGCTCTCTGCCGGTCCCCTCGCAATGATAAGCCGTAAACCCAGCCAGATCCGGAAGGAAGCAACTGTAGCGGCCGACTCATGTGCCGGGGTGTGGCTGGCAGAGTCTATATAAATGTCTTTAATTTCACTTCCTGTTCTTTTATTCACAAAACCTTTATTCCCGATAACTTTATCCCCAAAAACCATGATAGTTTCTGTTTTCATTAATTTATTTAATATATAATTCAGACTTTAGTTTATCCACATCTTAAAGGGGTTTATGGAATACCAGGTTCTAGCACGTAAATACCGTCCAAAAACATTTACTTCTATGATGGGGCAGGAGCATGTGCTTAAGGCACTGGCTAATGCTCTGGAAACTGAACGTCTGCATCATGCCTATCTGTTTACTGGTACCCGAGGGGTAGGTAAAACCACCGTTGCCAGAGTTTTAGCCAAAGCACTTAATTGTGAGCAGGGGATAACAGCCAGTCCCTGTGGTAAATGTGCCGCCTGTCAGGAAATTGATCAGGGACGTTTTGTAGACCTGATTGAAGTCGATGCAGCCTCCAGAACCCGGGTTGAGGATACCCGGGAGCTACTGGATAATGTTCAGTACGCACCCACTCGAGGTCGCTTTAAAATTTATCTGATTGATGAAGTCCATATGCTTTCCGGACATAGTTTTAATGCCCTGTTAAAAACCCTGGAAGAGCCGCCGCCCCATGTTAAATTCCTGTTAGCCACCACCGATCCCCAGAAGTTACCGGTAACCATACTATCCCGTTGTCTGCAATTTAATCTGAAACGACTCAGTATTGAGCAAATTGAACAGCAAATGCAGAAGATCCTCCAGGCTGAGGCAATTAACTACGAACAAGCGGTATTAAAACCGCTGGCCATAGCTGCGGATGGTTCCATGCGTGATGCATTGAGTTTGCTGGATCAGGCTATTGCCTATTGCAATGGTCGTCCTACTCTGTCCGATGTGGAAATTATGTTAGGCAGCGTCCAGAAAGATCGAATTTATAATTTGCTGGCGGCACTGGCTAATAATGATGGGGCAGAACTCATAGTTCAAAGCCGTCAGTTGGCTGAGCAGGGACTGGATGTTAATACCATACTGGCTGAGCTGATAAATAGCTTGCAGCGAATAGCTCTTTGTCAGATGGTTCCGGACATTCTGGATGATAGTTATGGTGATAAACAGGCTGTGGAACAATTTGCGCAGGCTATGTCACCAGAAGATGTGCAATTATATTATCAGATTGCCTTAACGGGTCGAAAAGATCTGCCTTTTTCACCGCAGCCGCAGGGGGGATTTGAAATGATCCTGCTGCGTATGCTGGCTTTCAGACCTGTGGCTTTAAAAAAAAACTCTGTTAGCCTGAAAAAATCTACAGCAACAGTAACAGCAACAGCAACAGAAAATAGCCAGGCTAAGCCGACCACCGCACAAACTGAAACAGAGAATACATCTGAGATTGATGATTCTAGTAACAAAAAATCAGAATTGGAGGCATCAGAAATGCTGGATTCTGTGCCCTTAGATAGCTCCCCTATGTCTTCAGACAGGAATACTAATACCCATACCAGCTCTGCTGAGAATGATTTATCCCTTATGGAGCAGGCTGTTCCAAATGAAGCGGATATCCAGGATTTACCCCCGGTAGAAAGTTATGGGAATGAATATTTTGTAGATGAGCCAACGGAAGAACGGTTTGCTGAACCCTCTGCACAAGATGTTTCTCAGTCAGTAAAAGATCTTCCTGCTGCTGTAGATTCATCTATTGAGTCATCGTCCTTATATGATATCGAACAAGATCAAGCGCAGATCTCTGCTGTTTCGAACAATATACCAGAACAGGAAATGCAACAGGATATAGTCGCTCAGGATAAAAGTCCTGCGGCTGAATCACAGCAGGAAGAGATCCTTCCGTGTCAGAAATCAGACACTGGAAACCTGGCTGATTTCTGGTGTGAGCTGATTGAACAATCTCAGATAAGTGGATTTGAACAACAACTGGCCAAACATTGTGCTCTGACCAGTAAAACCGAGCAGGATGACAGGCTTAGTTTTGAGTTATTACTGGAATCAGTGCATAAGCATTTGCTCAGTGATAAAATAAAACAACGCTTACAGAAGGCCATGCAGAAAGTAGTGGCACAGCCGCTGGTATTACAATTTAAAGAATGTCAGCTAAGTCCTGAAGAGCAGATACAGACACCGAGAAAACGGGAAATTCTGGCGGCTGAAGCCTTGCAGAAAGTAGCGGTCGAATCCATCTATGCGGATCAGAAAGTACAAATGTTAGTGGATTCCCTGGGGGCATCCATACGGGAAGAATCTATTAAACCATTAGCATAAAACACAAAACCAATAACTAGATTAGGAATAAGGAGCAATAATGAAAGGTGCTTTAGGCGGCCTGATGAAACAGGCCCAGAAAATGCAGGAAGATATGCAGAAAGCTCAGGCTGAAATTGCCAATATGGAAGTCACAGGTCAGGCAGGCGGCGGCATGGTTTCTGTTATAATGACCGGTCGTCATGATCTGCGTCGGGTCAGTATTGATGACAGTGTTATGGATGATAAGGAAATGCTTGAAGATCTGTTTGCCGCCGCAGTTAATGATGCGGTACGCCAGCTTGAAGCTGCTTCAAAAGACAGAATGTCCGGCATGACGGATGGGATGAACCTGCCCCCTGGTTTTAAACTGCCGTTTTAAGGACATTGCTATTATATGTCTCATTCACCACTTATAAGACAACTAATTGACAGCCTTCGTTGTTTGCCCGGAGTCGGCAATAAATCGGCCCAGCGTATGGCTTATCACCTTCTTGAGCGAGATAGGGACGGCGCAAATAAACTGTCTCATGCACTGTCTCAGGCGGCAGAGAAGGTAGGACATTGCTCTAGCTGCCGTATTCTGACAGAAGCGGAACAATGTGATATCTGTCAGTCACAAAAACGTGATCGACAAATGTTGTGCGTGGTTGAATCACCTTCCGATGTTTATGCCATAGAGCAGTCTGGTACCTATAATGGAACCTATTTTGTTCTCATGGGACATTTATCACCTCTGGATGGAATTGGTCCACAGGATTTACATCTGGATACTTTGCAGCAAAGAGTTAGTTCAGAGGCGATTAAAGAAGTGATCCTGGCCACTAATGCTACGGTAGAAGGGGAGGCGACGGCGCATTATATTGTGGAAATGCTGAAACCCGCCAGTGTAAAAATAACTCGCATTGCTCATGGTGTACCTCTGGGGGGGGAACTGGAATATATAGATGGCTCGACTCTGGGTCTGGCCTTTAATGGCCGAACAGAACTGGATATATATTGAGTTTAATTTACCATATCAGACTATAGAGGCAGCGTTTACGGATTTTAAATTAATACCTGTTCCCATGTTCTATGCGTAATGACAGTTTACGAACTGATAATTTTCAGCTGTTTTTCAAACATATTGAGTATGTTTTTTACTTCTGTAAATTCCTTAATATCAATGGCTTTAGCTTCCTGTTCATCAGAAACCGGGTGTTTATCCAGATAAAACAGCCCAATGGGTTTTTTATTGACGTGAACAGATTTTGCAATAAACTCTCTTACCTTAAGCATTTGCTGCATAGGTTTGTTGATAATGGGAGAGAATTTTTCATAATTAGCCTGGTTAATAAATACCGCCTGAGGTTTTTCTAATAATTTGCTGAACAGATTAACCGGCTTCATAGGTAATAAGGTACTGATAAAATGTTTATCCTTATGGCCTTTTAATCCTCTGACCTGCAGAATTTTTTTGTCTTTGCTGAGCATCATAAAGGCAACCCGGGTAAAAATATGAGTTTCTGCCAGAGCGTCAATAGTAACCCGAATAAGACCAGGGAAATCATTGGACGCTGAAATTAGACGGATAGCGGGTATTTTTTCTGCTTTCTGTCCGGGAGTAGGTGTAGCTGCAGGCTGCCCAGGTTTTTGAGAGATCTGAGGTGCTTTTTTCTCAGTTTCAATTTTAATGACCTGGGTATAGGGTACTGCTCCGGGTAACAGGGCCAGATAGGCAGAGACATTTTGAACAGGGAAAAAGGCTTCTGTACTATAAGCGAGATCAACGGCTGTTTTATGAAGCTCCTGGGCAATCCGGGCTTTACTATAATGAAGTTCATCTGCACAAAGCTTTAGATGTTTATACATTGCATCATAATACCAGCCTTTTTCTGCAATTATGCTACATTTTTCTGCAAGATACATACATTTAATAGCTTTTGGTGCATCTTCCAGTTCATCCATCTCCTGTCGCTGTAAAAAAAGGTTGGGTATTTTCCAGTGATGTGTCAGTGCTTCCGCCAGTTCATGATAGCTAAATCCAAAAATTTGTTTTTGAGCCGTTTCGTAATCCATCTGATTATTATGGATTAATAATTCAACCTGTTGCGCTTTAACAGGTTCCTGATTCCAGCATAATAATTCTGATAAAGGGGTGATCAGTGTGCTGGTATAAACTTCTTCCACTGAAGAAACATTGAGCATATAGGCAAAGTTTCGTGCCTGAAAGGCTGCATGTACACCACGATATTGTAACTCAATGATTTTATTGGCAATGTTTTTATTTTTTATACTATAAATCGAGGTAATTTTATGGATGAATTTTTCCAGTCTGTCCATACCCAGAAACATGGCTGCGTGTTCGACCTGGCTGATTTGATTATCTGAATCATTATCCATTTCCTGATTGGCATAGGCCAGTAAGTTAATCATACAGGCCGGATCATATTGCAGAATTGAATCCAGATAGCGGTAATTAAAACTGGGTTTTTCCAGGGTTTCCTTTAGCACCTGAAGGGTATTGTGCAAAACAGGAAGGGCTGCGATATCGGCTTTCTGGATAAATTGATTAAGTTGACTGTTTTCGGGCATATAAGCTCTTATAAGACAAATTTATTTACAACTAACTATAGCAAAGGCAGTTGAATTTAATAGTTTATTTTTAAAAATATTAAGTTTATTATAAACCTATGAATAGAAAATTACTTTTTTCGGTAGGTCATATTTCAGCGATATTTATTTTATCGGCAGTCAATACCTTTGCTGAAGGGGTACATGAAATTTATGAATATCATGATAAGGATGGGGTTCCAGAGTTTACAGATCAGGTAAAACCTGAAAAATCACTAAAAAGTATTCAAAAAATAAAAAAAACTTCCCCTGAGCAGGAACAGGAAAGCCGGGAGAAACTCCAGCAGCTGGTAAAAAAAGACAGACAAAGAGATAAACAACGGGCTCTGGAAAAACAGCTTGAAGCAGAACGCATCCGGCGCTATCAAACTGAAAGAGAACTGGAGCTGGAGCGTTTAAGAAATGCCAGAGCAAGCACTTCACCGCCCGCTAATAATGATAAATATGATGTTTACTGGTATGGCAA
>JALSUJ010000141.1 GCA_027071355.1 Gammaproteobacteria bacterium
GAGTTATAGTTAGTTATTTTTAATTAATAATAACTTTTTTCACATAAAAGTAAAGCAATTTGCCAAAATTATATATTATTTATTTGTTTACCCAGTCTGTTGAAGTTTGTGTTTTTTTGATATTAACTTGTTGTCCGGACCTGGGGGCTTTAAGATAATATTAACTAACACTTTTCATGGCCAGTAAATGAGTAAACAGCCTATATTAGATTTGCAGGATATTGTAAATGCCTATGATGATCCGGCGGTTCTGATTTCCGATGACTACAAAATCATCTTTGCTAATCGCAGTTATCGTAATATGTATGCGATGGAGCACAATAGCACTTTAGATGAGAAACAAGATGACCGGTCTCAATTTTCCAGACAGGCGTATTGTTACGCCTTATCGCATCGTTATTCTCGTAGTTGTGATCAGGAGGGTGAATCCTGTCCTTTACAATTAGCCAAACAAAGCCAAAAAAACCAGCGAGTGCTGCATATACATCATACCCGTTATGGTGATGTACATGTCGATGTTTCTCTATTTCCTGTGCATAGCTCCGATGGGAAAAGTTATTTTCTGGAAATAATGAAAACCATAAAGCATGCCAGTCCTATAGCCGGACAACAGGGCATGGTAGGTAAGTCTAAGCCGTTTAATCAAATGTTATCACTGATTAATCGGGTTGCTTCGCATGATGTATCAGTTTTATTGCTGGGCGAATCCGGTACTGGTAAGGAACTGGTTGCGCATGCTGTTCATCAGGCCAGTGCCCGTAATTCTTCTGCCTGTGTGACAGTTGAATGTTCTGGTTTGTCAGAGTCGTTATTTGAAAGTGAATTATTTGGTCATGAAAAGGGGGCTTTTACTGGTGCTGTTTATAAGAAAAAAGGTCTGGTAGAAGAAGCAGAAGGGGGGACTTTGTTTCTTGATGAAATTGGTGATATTCCCTTATCCCTGCAGGTTAAACTATTGCGCTTAATAGAGACTAGAACCTTCCGGCGAGTAGGCGGACTGGAACAGAAAAACAGTAATTTCAGACTTATCTGTGCTACCCATAAAGATCTCAAAGCAATGGTTAATAACAGTCTGTTCAGAGAGGATTTATATTATCGTATTAGTACTTTTCCAATTCGTTTACCCTCGTTGCGTGAACGTTGCAGTGACATACCATTATTAGTGGAAACCCTTATTAAGCGTATCTGTCCGTCAAAAAAATTGTTCGTTTCGGATGAGGTTATGAGTTTTTTTTCTCACTATCCTTTTCCGGGAAATATCCGGGAACTTAGGAATATTCTGGAATATGCACAGGTTATGGCAGATTCCGGGCTGATTGAAATGTCGCATTTACCCAGAGAGCTGGGTCTGGAAAGTAACGCTGAACCGTCTGTAACAGACAGACAGCAGGCGTTTACAATTTCAGACATTATTAGTCTTGAACAATGTGAGCAATACTATCTGGAATGGTTAAATAATAAATATCAGGGTGATCACAAAAGTCTGGCTAAAAAGCTGGGTGTCAGTGAAAGAACTCTCTATCGTAAATTTAAGTATCTAAGAGCTTAGGGGGACTGTTAAGCTTTTAGATTCAACAGTTCCGGATTTATCAGCTTAATTGAGTAATATCCAGAGGTTCATTCCAGGTTTGCTGATAGACATTTTCTACACGGTGGCGTAAGACCATGTGTTCATTTAACAGATTGAGAGTCTGTTTTACATGCTGGATATATTCATAACGCTTATTTTCCAGAGCATAACATTCAAATAGCTTCAGGTTTAAATCTTTATTGAGAGGTGATTTTATAATTTCACTGGTTAATATATCTTCAGCTGTATTGTAGTTGCCATAGGCAATATAGGTGTCAATCTCACTTAAAATATCAGCAATGGGACGGTCTTTATCAGCTTGAGGAGTATTACTGTCTGACAGACTCTGTTCATAATCATCAATATCCTGTTCACTGATATCCAGTGTTAAATCAATCTCAGAAGAGTCATCTATTTCAGGTTCCGTAGCAGAAACAGATTTGTCATCGGGTGAATTAATTTTTTTCTCAAAATATTCAAAAAAGTCCATATCATCTTCATTTTTTTCTACGACAACAGTATTAGAAGACGTCATCTTAGTGGCCGTCTCATTGTTAACAGGGCTAACTGATTTATGGGATGATAAAACTGTACTTTGTTTAGTATTTTGAGAGAACGTGGGTGTGTTACTGGGAGGTAGGTCGGCCATATTATCTTCCCGGCCAGCTTTTTGACGTGTTAAAGAAAGATAGCTAGCGATAAGTATAATAATTGCCAATATTGCCAGGGCAATGGTAAATAAAGGGTTGTTCAGTATCTCCTTAAAGAATGACTGGTTGTTCTGTGTTTGACTGGCGGTTGATTCTATATTAATACCGGCGGCAGAAGGTTCACTTGCACGAGCAGCGCTGGCTACACTAATTTTAGATTCAACAACCGGTTCAGCGATATTTCTGTCCTGCTCTTTTGCAATTGCTTTATTAGCACTGATTTTTGTTTTAGATTGATTTTTATCAGTACGAATGTCTTTAAGCAGTTGTGTTATTTCAGTAATTTTATGATTAAGTTCCAGATTGTGTGAATCAAGATTGTTAATCTTTTCATTCAGATTATCAACCTGAGTATTGAGCAGTTTATTTTCTGTCTGCAATAACTTAATGGTATCCATGGATGTCTTAAGTGCTCTGTTTATCAGTAGCAGATCTTTTTTACTGGTCACCGGTTTGTTAAGCAGTGTTTCAGCTGGTGGAATGATTTTAAGGCGAGCCTGTTCGTCATTAGCGGTATTAGCTGCTATTTTGTTAGACCTGCTGGGTTCAATCACACGGCTGGGAGATTTCTGGGGCTTCAAGGTATAATTTTCGCTGCTGGATGTTTTACCCGTATGAGAAACTTTGAGAGGGGCTTTACCGTTAATTTGTCTGACTTCATCGCTATCTGGCAGGGTCAGAGTCTGTCGTTGTTTTAACAGGTTGATATCACCATGAATAAAGGCATCCTGATTAAGAACAAAAATTGCCTGCATGGTTTGATAGGTACTTACACCATTATCTGGACGGGTATTTTTGGCGATTTCCCATAAGGTATCAGAGCGTCTGGTCGTATAGGTTCTTTCGCTGCGGTGGTTGGCAATGACAGTACTATAGTCTTTGGGTTGAGATTTATGGTGTTTTTTTGCCATTCCAGGTATAACAGGTGTTTCTGCGGTCTTGCTTTTAGCAACAGAACGGGCTGAAGACTTGTGAGTTTTCTGGTGTTTTAAGCGAGTCTGTTTTTGTACAAATTTAGGCGGGTCCAGTAAAAAGGTATATTCCCGGTTAAAATGACCGGTACGCCACCGCATATCAGCAATAAATGTAATAAAAGGTTCTTTAACTGGTTTTTTAGAAGTTAAACGCACCACCAGAGAACCATCCGGTTTTTTAATGATCTTAAAACGGACCTTATTGAATATTTCCGGATTTAATAAGTCTGCTCGTTGATAGGTCTCCCGGGTCGCATTTCTGACAGTAATATCATCAATAGCCACAGAGTCAGTATTAATAATATCAATTTCGACATTTAACGGTTCATTGAGGGCAGAGTGAACGGTAATTTCACCTAAGCCCAGTGCCATGGCTGTATTGAAAACACTCGTAGCAAGGGTGAAAAAAAGGCTTAGATAAAAGGGAATAAAAAACTTTTTTAACATAATTATTGCGTAAACCTGATGCTTTAAATATTTAAAATTCTGGCTTAAAAAACCATCGGGTAATAGATGAACCTAGAAAAATCAACAGCCCCTAAAAATCCAGTTTTATATTTTTTAGTCTAAATTCAAAGAAAATCTGAAAGATTAGCTTTGAACCAGATTT
>JALSUJ010000142.1 GCA_027071355.1 Gammaproteobacteria bacterium
AGTGAATAGCATCCGGCAGTATTATCCATCTATCCCTGAAAAATCAACCCAAAGGGGTGGCCGGAATGCATCGGAACAGGTGGCCGGTTTACGTCGGAATGGGTGGCCGGATTGGTCGGAATACTCATCCTAAGTATTCAACTTCCCAGGTACTCAATTTCCACGGCAATTTTATCTGAAAATATCCTATACCAGTCAGTATCACCATGCTCATACTTACGATAAATTCCCCAACAAAACGAATCAACCGCCTGCAACCCTGGACTAGCTCTGGAATCTTCATGATGTATATGTAAAGGCGTTTTTAACGGCAGGCGACCTTCTAACTGATTAACCAAATACTGATTAAAATCCTCAATTTCAGCTTTATTTTTACATTTATCAGCCACCATCGTCACCGCAGGTTTAACATTGCTTAAATCTACCTGCTGAGCCGCCATTCATCACCACAGGCTCCAAAAAGCTTTTTCTCAACCACGGAATACACAGAAAACACGGAAGACTTCGTTTTTTAAATTCTGTGTATTCCGTGTGTTCCGTGGTTCCATATCATTTCATCATATGAGTATTCAATTTTCACCTGTCAGCATATTCATGATCAGCCTAATCATGGTTTCTTTCTATACCGGCGCTGATTCTGCCACCAGTAGCGTGAGTGCCGCGAGGCCGGTATCGTTGATTATGGGTTGCGCCTGCGCATCCAGCAATCTTTTGTTTCTGTGCAGAAAATCCACAAACAGGAATGCGCCGCTACGTTTGTTACCATCGGTGAAGGGATGGTTTTTTACGATAAAGTACAGAAGATGAGCGGCTTTGCTTTCGATACTCGGGTATGCGGCTTCACCAAAAGCTGATTGTTCGAGATTTCCCAATATGGACGACAGGCCATCGGCGCGCTCCTTGGCGAATAATTCTGTCGCTTCTCTGCGTTGAATCAGGTTGGCTTTTAATTCTGCCAATGCCTGCCTTGCGAACTATCCGGAATTTCCGGATAGTTGCTTCTGACGCTTCAAGTTCTTGTTCTGAAAATACATTTTTGACATGTTCGTTAATTGTTCTGACATCTCTTTCAAATAACTCGGCTATTTGCGCCTGTGAAAGCCATAGCGTATCTTGTTCAAAACGAACCTCTACTTGCGTTTGTCCATCTTCAGACTGGTATATTTCTATTTGTTTGTCGTTGATTGTTGATTGTTTCATGTCATGCAATTAAAAAACCCGTTTAATTCATCAATGATTGGCTGCAGGTCTTTACAAAAAAGCTCCCTTGCTTTTAGTAATCCACCCTCCTGGTTAAAGTCGTCTACTGGCATTTTGACATTTTGGGTGATTTGGTTTTTTATTTTGTTGCGCCAGGGAATCAAAAGGCTCAGGCTTGATTAAAAATGTAGTTTCACCCAATCACCACCACAAACTTACCAACCATAGTTAACTCCCCTGCCTGCTGAGTCGCCATTCAACACCACAGCCTTCACAAAGCTTTTTTCAACCACGGAATACGCAGAAAACACGGAAAGACTTCGTTTTTTTAATTCTGTATATTCCGTGGTTCCATAAAACTCAATTCACTATTTTTATATCCTTTGTTTGTATAATTTATATAAAAGTTAATCTTTCGTCATTCTTTAAATTGCATCTCAACTTTATGTATGCCTGAAATTAAATAGACTTGTTGTACACATTCTTTCTATGTGCAATACGCAATACCAATATAATAAGTTCGTGGTCTTTGATGTCACAAATTATCCGATAATTAGCAACACGATATCGCCAGAGTTCAGAAAACCGTCCTTTCAACGGTTTCCCAAATTTGCGAGGATCATCAAGCTGGGCTATATATTTATGCAGGTAGGCGCGAATTTTTCTTTTTGTTTGTACATCAATTTTTTTTGCATCTTTTAATGCAGAACGGGCATAGTTAATTGTCCAGCTCACGCCAGAACTCCTCTTCACTCAGAATATCCTCCTTACCCTTACGAATACGTTCCAGCGTTTGTTCAGCAAGATAAATATCTTCGAGGTCATCCAGGTGTTCCATAATTGCCTCACGGGCATAATAGGTCTTTGTTCGTCCCGTTGCCCTGGCCAGCTTTTCCAGCCTGGTTTCAATTTCTTCGGGGAGTCGTATAGCAAGCATGGTCTCTATCCAGTTATGTTTCTGCTATACAAGTATAGCATGGTTCTACCTTAATTCCAGGGATTGGTCACCCTTATCCCAGCCGCCTCTAATCAAGTAGAATCAAAGGGTCAGACTGGTTGATTATGTAATAATCATGAAATAATCAAGACTTGTTGATTTGGGCGGTTTCTGGTAAGAAGGATAATGCGGGGTATTCATAACCGGCTGCGATTGTGTCGAAGCCCTGCTGGATCATTGTTTTGTGGTCTTTATTTTGCAATGATATGATTTCGTTTATTTTTTTTCAGATCTCCCTGCCCGTTTGTTTTGTCTGCATTAATTCGGACTTGATAATATCATAGAATTTATTAATCGACCTCCGGCAAATTACCGTCTACTAGGAGCCTGTCCGAGAATAGATAGCCTACTGCGGAAAAGTGGAATTTGGTCATATTTTCCTCTATTTTTGTTCAACGCATCCATGCGTTTCACCCCTGCGGGGCTAACGCGTTATATTGTTCCCGACAATATAATCGTTAAATAGCCGTGCTATTCTCCTCAAAATAGTGAAAAATATGCCTCAAATCCACTTCCCCTCGCTACGGCTCCTATTCTCGGACAGGCTCCTAGTCTAACCCCAATACAATCCGCCATAACATATCTACTTCAAGCAATTCATCAGTATTTAATTGAGTCAGCATGCCAGTGCTTATTCGCCGGTTATCAATTGTCCTCACCTGATCTAACATTATGTCTGAATCGGCCTGTAACTTATCCCGCGAATGTATTCTGAAACGTAATGGCACCGCATTTTCAATGAGTTGGGTGGTTAATGGCAATACGGTTGTACTCGGGTGCCCAACATCGTTGAGTAAATTACTCTGCATCACCACACAGGGGCGTATTTTGCCAGCTTCAGTGCCTTTAGAAGGATTAAAATTGGCCAGGTATATCTCACCTCGCCTAAAGGCCATCGCCGCTCGCCGCCTCTAAATTATCTATTTCATCACAAGCCTGCGCCCGTGTTTTTAAGGAAGCCGCTTTAACCTGTTGCCTTAATAACTCATTATCTATATGTTGTGCGTAACTTTTCACCGCATCACGAATAATGCGACTGCGTGTCGTATGCAAACGGGATGCTAACTGGTTTAATATGGCATCAAAGTTATTATCAGCCTTTACCGTGATCGTTTTCATAGGTAATACCTCTGTAATACATAAACAAGTATATTCCCATAAAAATAAAACTCAAGGCTATTTTTGGATGGGCTGTAATTTTGAGGTCGCATCGAGCTCAGATCACAGTTTTTTCTAATATTAACGAATACTGTGACCCCGGTTACTTTTTGTGTTTTGGTGAATAAAGCATCACTTTCCTGGTATTCCTCTTAGCCCCAATCAAAAAGCTTATTTTTAAACCACGGAAAGACTTCATTTTTATATTCTGTGTATTCAGTGTGTTCCGTGGTTCCATATCATTTCAGTGTGTTCCATAGCTTCATAAAATATAATGCTCTCATACTACAGATCCTCTGTCTTGAACTGGCTATAACCTTCATAGTAATAGCTAACATCAATGCCTTTCATAAACAAACTGCGGTCGTTGATTTGATTGGTCAGGGCAGCTTTTAGCAATACTTTTATTTCTACATCTTTAACAACACTGCGTTGCATGGCAGAGAGATAATCTTCTTTATCGACCTGATTCCAGTCAACCACCTGATTGATCTCTTTTTTAAAG
>JALSUJ010000143.1 GCA_027071355.1 Gammaproteobacteria bacterium
AATTAAAACATAAACAAAATTTTTGGTTTATTCTTCTAAAATAAAAGATATAGACAACAAATTTCCAACAAGTACTTAAAAATCACATTAAAGCCGGAAAAAAACACGATTTTATTGCCTTAGTCTGGATATTTTGTTATATATTCACATCTTTTTAAAAACAGGCTGGAGTTGAATCAATGCCAACAAAGAAAAGCACCATTTCAGGAAGTGCTATGGACTCTTTTGAACCCTACAAGGAGAAAAAGGGCGAAGAATACATGAATGAAGACCAGCAGGAGCATTTTAGCAATATATTGCTGGCCTGGAAAAAAGAGTTAATGGAAGAAGTCGATAAGACGGTTACGCATATGAAAGACGATGCAACTAACTTCCCTGATCCCAGTGATCGAGCATCCCAGGAAGAAGAATTTGCTCTGGAGCTAAGAACTCGTGACCGTGAACGTAAACTGATCAAAAAAATTGATGAGTCGTTAAAAGCCATTGAAACCGGTGATTACGGTTATTGTGACACCTGTGGTGTAGAAATTGGTATTCGCCGCCTGGAAGCCCGACCTACGGCTACACAGTGTATTGACTGTAAAGAGCTTGATGAACTGAAGGAAAAGAAAGGCTAAGCGACTAGCGCTAAGCTTTACCAGGACTCATCCAGCCAGTCTGGATGAGTCCCCTTTGGCTCTCAGGCTAACACCCGACGTTCTCTTCGTTCGATATTGATATCCATTTGTTTACTGCGTCTGTCTTCCTGAACTTTTAATTGATTTTCTTCTGCAAAAGCCATCAGAAATTCGTAAGATTCGGGTGATTTACTGGCCAGGTTACGATCCACAATCAGACAGTTAATCCCGTTAATAATACAGGGATGTGCACTTTTGCAATACCTCAGTCGCTGATCATCACCAAAACTGGCTAAAGTTGTCGCCAGTCGTTCACACCAGTCACTGGGTCTAAATTTATTGCCATCTTCCTTAATACCTTCTATGATAATTTTTTCTGATCCGGCAGACATATTTCCCCCTCAGGGTTATAAATTTTTATTGTAACTACCCAGTATAATTTGAAATATGCAAGAGTAAAAATACAAAATTCGCTGAGTTAGGTTACATACATTTTTCTGAATGTTTTTATACAATATAGACGCTCATATTGAAAAAACCAATAACATGCATAAAAACCAGCTGTTAAAAACCTATCGAGGACGTTTTGCTCCATCACCATCTGGTGAACTGCATTTTGGTTCTCTTCTGGCAGCTATGGCCAGTTATGCCGATGCCCGTGCTCATCAGGGGCAATGGCTATTACGCATAGATGATATTGATCAGGCCCGGGTAGTGCCCAATTCTGCGCAGCATATTATTAACAGTCTTGAACAGGCCGGCTTTGAGTGGGATGAACCGGTTTACTATCAAAGCCAGCATATTACAGACTATCAACAGGCACTGGGAAATTTAACCGCAAGCGGATTAATCTATCCCTGCTATTGTTCTCGTAAACAAATTAAAGCACTTGCCAGTGATAATATATATCCGGGTATCTGCCGGAAAACAACGGTACCGGATGAGTCAGCTGATGAGTATGCACTACGCATAAGAGTTCCAGAACAAAACCTGAGTTTTAATGATTTAATTCAGGGTCATTACTGCCAGCAGCTTAATAAAGATGTGGGCGATTTTATTGTTTTCAGGCGCGATAAGGTATTCACCTATCAACTGGCTATTGTAGTGGATGAATACCTGACGGGTATCACTCATATTATTCGTGGTCATGATTTAATAGCGTCCACCCCTCGGCAGATATTTCTGCAACAGCAACTGGGTTTTGCAACACCCCGGTATGGACATATTCCTCTGGCCGTGACCCCGGATAATCTTAAATTAAGTAAACTCAGTCATGCTAAAACAGTAACTACTGATTTAACAACCCTGGTTCTGGCTGCCCGCTGTTTAGGTCAGGCAGTATTAAAAGCCGAGGATTATCAACATCGGCAGGACTTCTGGAAACATCTTTTTCAAATTTGGCAATTAAAGCAGGTACCAAAGATGGAAAAAATTGAAATTATGTATTAATCTAACAGTTTCATAATTTGAAATCCTCGGAGAAACCAGTGTCAGAATCAGCGCTACAGACCTCACATCCTTTTATGGAAAAATATCAGGGACGTCTGGTTGGCATTTTACGCTGGGAACAGCTGGATGAATTCTGGCAGGTTCTGCAATCTGGTAAGACCGATGACTGGTATATCTACCATATTGGTGAACAACCGCCTTTAACCCCCTGCTCGTCAGATCAATTCCAGCATTTTATTGATGAAATAGACAAACTTCTACGCCGTGATCACGATGAAAGCTATTGCGGCATAGTCTATGTTGATGATAAAACCAAACCAGACTTTGTTAAAATTTATGACCCTAATAATCTGGGCCACGTTTGTGGTTCCAATGGCTCACCACCGCCTCTGCCTGGCTGGATAATCAGCAGGATTCAACCACTTGATCTGGAAGTGGCTATACAGCCTCCAGGCAACCGACGCCGCTGGTGGCAAAAGATTTTTGGTTAAATTTTCGGAACAATAACTTATAACTCACTTCTTTTAAAGGAAAGTATAAAATGGCAGCAGATAAGATCTATCCGATTCCGCCCGCAGTGGCAGAAAATGCATATATCAATGAAGAAAAATATAACTCCATGTATCAGCAGTCCATAAATGATCCGGATACATTCTGGGGTGATATGGCCAGTGAATTTCTAAGCTTTGACAAGCAGTGGGATACGGTTAGCAACTGTCTGTTCAGCGCTGACAAGGTAAACATCAAATGGTTTGAAGGGGCAAAACTAAATGTCACTTATAATTGTATAGACCGTCATCTGCCCGCACGGGCTGATCAGACTGCTATTATCTGGGAAAGTGACGACCCGGACAAATCAGAAAATATTACTTATCAGCAATTATCCGATGCAGTTAACCGCTTCGCTAATATTTTAAAACAACGAGATGTTAAAAAAGGCGATCGGGTCTGTATCTATATGCCGATGATCCCGGAAGCAGCTTATGCCATGCTGGCCTGTGCCCGTATTGGTGCCATACATTCAGTGGTATTTGCTGGTTTTTCTCCGGAAGCCCTGAAAGATCGTATTCTGGATTCAGACTGTCAAATTGTTATTACCGCAAATGAAGGGGTCAGGGGCGGAAAAAATGTACCTTTAAAAGCCAATGTAGATAAAGCCGTCAGCCACTGTCCTAATGTCCATACTGTGCTGGTTGTCCAGCATACCCAGGGCAGTATTGACTGGAATGATAAACATGATATCTGGTATCACGAAATAGCTGAAACAGTGGATAGCCATTGTGAACCAGAAATAATGGACGCCGAAGATCCATTGTTTATTCTTTATACCTCCGGTTCAACGGGTAAACCTAAAGGGGTTCAGCACACAACTGCAGGCTATTTACTGTATACCGCCGTCACGCATAAATACACCTTTGACTATAAGGAAGGTGATATTTACTGGTGTACAGCTGATGTCGGCTGGATCACTGGACATAGTTATATTTTATACGGACCACTGGCAAATGGTGCCACGACATTAATGTTTGAAGGTATCCCAAGCTATCCTGATGCCTCACGTTTCTGGCAGGTAGTTGACAAGCATAAGGTAAATATTTTCTATACTGCACCTACTGCCATTCGTGCTCTGATGAGCGAAGGAGATGGACCGGTTAAAAAAACCTCCCGTGAAAGTCTGCGTTTATTAGGCTCAGTGGGCGAACCGATTAATCCCGAAGCCTGGGAATGGTATTACAATGTGGTGGGTGATCAGCGCTGCCCGATTGTTGATACCTGGTGGCAGACAGAAACCGGTGGTTTTATGATCACCCCACTGCCCGGTGCCACTGCCCTGAAACCCGGCTCAGCCTCCAAACCATTTTTCGGTGTTAAACCAAACCTGATGGATCCCGATGGACATATTATGGCAGGAGAAGCCTCTGGTGCTCTGGTTATTAGCGCCAGCTGGCCGGGACAGATGCGTACTATTTATGGCGATCATGAGCGTTTTATAGATACTTATTTTAAAACCTATCCCGGTCATTATTTTACCAGTGACGGCTGTCGCCGTGATGCCGATGGCTATTACTGGATCACTGGCCGGGTTGATGACGTACTAAATGTATCCGGCCATCGCCTGGGCACCGCAGAAATTGAAAGCGCGCTGGTCCTGCATAATGATGTAGCAGAAGCTGCTGTGGTCGGTTTTCCGCATGATATCAAGGGTCAGGGTATTTATGCCTACGTCACTCTGGTTAAAGGTGTTGAAGCTACCGATGCACTGAAAACCGAACTGGTCAAACAGGTACGTAAAGAAATCGGTCCTATTGCCA
Source organism: Gammaproteobacteria bacterium (assembly GCA_027071355.1). Classification (GTDB taxonomy): domain Bacteria; phylum Pseudomonadota; class Gammaproteobacteria; order GRL18; family GRL18; genus JANELJ01. Next base: position 4,379 of record JALSUJ010000143.1, read on the forward strand.
CACTGGATTCTATTCAATGGGCACCGGGTCTGCCTAAAACCCGTTCCGGCAAAATTATGCGCCGGATCCTGCGCAAAATTGCCAGCAATGAACTGGACAATATGGGCGACACCTCCACTCTGGCTGATCCGGACGTTGTAGAAGAACTGATTGAAAATCGGGAAAACCAGTAAAATCCAGTTTTTTAGTTCTGTCCTTTAATACAGCTCATTGCATATAATCTGTAATGAGCTGTATTAATTATTTTTAAATGCCTCCATATCAGGCCTGTAACTTGCATATATAGTTAAAACGCCACTGTTTAAAACGATATATGTCAAAAAACCGGCAATCATTTATTATGGAAAAAGCAAGCGAACTTTGTTCGGTAAAACTGGATATTCTGGTGGCAGAAGCCATTGGCATTGATGTATTTTACCCGGATAATCACAATAAACTGTCTTATGAACCACGCCCAGGAATGTCCCCCAGAGAATGGGCACCCAGTCGTTTCTGGTCACAGGGCGGCCCCTTAATTGAACAGCACAAAATTGATCTCAACTGGAGCTGGGAAGAAACCGGCGAATGGACAGCCTCAATTGAACCGGACATCAATGTACAGGGTAAAACCGTTTTAGAAGCCGCCATGCGTGCCCTGATTTGTTTAAAGCTCCCATCCTATATCCAGGCATAACAGCCGCCCTGCCAGGTATTTTAATCAGCGGCAGAAAGCAGCTTTATTTACACCTGAATTATTAATGCTATACTTTAAATATGCCTTTTAAATTATTAGCTTATATTATTTTCTTTCTGATATCGGTGGGACTTTTAGGCACCCCGGTTTATTGCAGAGAACCTATAGATCCTATACCACTTCAGGCTGATTATAATCTACAGGAAGCCCGAATTGGCAAAGCCCTGTTTTTTGATCCCATTTTATCCCTTGATAGAAATATTGCCTGTGTCAGTTGCCATAAATTTAATCTTGGCGGCGCAGATAATAGAAAAGTGTCTCTGGGTGTGAATAATGCTCCAGGTAATGTGCAGGCACCCACGGTATTAAATGCCCGCTATAATTTTCGTCAGTTCTGGAACGGGCGTGCATCAGATTTAATAGAACAGGCCCATGGCCCGGTATTAAACCCGCTGGAAATGGCATTGACTCGAGAGGAAGTAGAAAGAAGAATTAATGCCAGTAACAAATATAAACAACTTTTTAAAGAGGTTTATAATAAAAAGACCATTACTTTTGAAATGATTCTGGAAAGTATTGTAGAGTTTGAAAAAGCTCTAATAACCCCAAACAGTAAATTTGATCACTATTTACGAAATAAAATTCAACTGGATAAAGACGAAGCAGCAGGTTATCAACTGTTTAAAGAACTGGGCTGCATAACCTGCCATAATGGTATTAACATCGGTGGTAATTCTTTTCAGAAAATCGGTCTGATAAACCCGTATCCTTTTTATAGCAGCTACCCGGATCGATTTGCATTAACAAATAAAAAATACGATAAAAACGTCTTTAAAGTGCCAACACTGAGAAATATTGCATTAACGGCCCCTTATCTTCACGACGCCTCTGCAAAGACTTTAAAGGACGTGATTATTGTAATGAGTTTTCATAACCTGGGTTATCGAATTTCTGATGATAAGATAGAAAAGATTATAGCTTTTCTAAAAACCTTGACCGGTGAACCACCTGCCATTCTTATGGAGAATTAATGCGTTTTTCCCTGCCAACTATTATCACCTTATTGCTTGGTTCCTTCTCCCTGGCCATGCTGCTTTACTATTATACTGTTGAAAAAGATTTCAGGGAAAATTTTAAAACTATCAATAATTATTTTAATAGTATGCAAAAGGGTCAGGAACGTATCAGTTATGGAGTGTTACAAAGTGCCCTGTTCTCCTATTACAATCAGGACAATATTGCTCAGGATCAACAAAATCTGATAAAAACTATCAAGCAATTAAGTCAATATCCCCTGCTTAAAACCGCACACTATAAAGAGCTTGATAAACAGGTTAAAACGCTACAGAAAAAAACAGAAATTTATATTCAACTGGTTGAATATTATTTAATGATAAATGCAGGCATCAAAAATTCCAGTGTGTTTTTATCATCTAAGGAAATTGAGCTGCATAAATACTTCCCTTTAAATGCCGCCCCGGTACAAACCACTCATAAAATTATAGAGGAGATCATACAGGCCCGAAGAATGCTGGACTCTAGCTACCTTAATAATCTTTCAGGACAAATAAAAAGATTACAGGAATATTCTTATAATGCAGAACAAACTCAGTTTATCAGAAGAATTTTAACTCATGCTAAATTTCTTGAACAAAACTATCCTGAATATATTAAAGTCTTTTATAATATTATGAATTCGCCATTAAGAAAAGAGCTAAAGAAAACTCAGCAGCTTTTTATCCAGCTTGAAAAAAATGATCAAAAATATCTAAACACACTGGCATTATCCTTATTCATCCTGATTGTTATTGCTATTGTGACAATTACTTTTCTTTTATTCTACTTACAAAAAGAAAATGCTAAATTAATCAAATTGCATCATCAACTTAAATATACCATACAACATGATGCCTTAACCGATCTTTATAACCGGCACAGTTTTGAAAGTATGATTAATAAAATGAACCAGAATCAGGAAAAAGCCATTATTTTATTAATTAATATCAGTGATTTTAAACTGCTCAATGATTTTTACGGAACGGATAATGGCGATAAAATTCTCATTGAATTTGCCAACCTGTTAGAACAGAAGTTTGAAAATACGTCTGAAAAATGCTTTAGAATCAGTGGTGATGAATTTGCCATAATATTTATTGGAGAACATAGTACTGAGGACTATGTAGAAAAAATAGCTCACGATGTAGATATCATTCTAACAAATCGAACTTATACAATTAATGATATTAATTACAGCCTTCGTATTAATATGGCTATTTCCAGTCAATATCCTTTGCTGGAAACAGCCGACATGGCTCTTAAACAGCTTAAATCAAGACCAACTACTAATTTATTGCGTTATTCTAAAAAACTGGATGTTAGAAATCAGATTAAAGCTAATATTGAAATGACCCAGATTTTAAATGAAGCGCTGGATGAAAATAGAATACAGCCCTATTTTCAGCCTATTATTGATTTAAAAACCAGAGAAATTGTTAAATATGAGGCGCTGGTACGTTTACAATTAAAAGATGGACAGATGATTCCACCGATTAAATTTTTACCCATTGCGCAGAAGACGCCTTTATACCATGAAATTACCCGGGTTATGATCAGTAAAACCATCAGCTATTTTGCTGATAAAAACTATCGTTTTTCAATAAATTTCAGTATGGCCGATCTGGAAGATGATGAAATTATAAACATCCTTATGGGACATTTTTCAGCTTATCCTGATATTGCATCCAGACTGGATATTGAATTACTGGAAAGCGAAATGATGGGCGATATTGAGAAAGTCAAAACATTTATCAGTCATATAAAAAAACTGGGATGTGGTATTGCAATAGATGATTTTGGCAGCGGTTACTCAAATTTCACTAATCTTACTGATCTGGAACTAGACATTATTAAAATTGACGGCTCACTAATAAAAAATATTAATACCTCTGATAAGCACTATAAAACCGTTACCGCCATTATGGGACTGGTCAATGAAATGGGTATTGAAAGTATTGCAGAATTTGTTCAGGATGAGGCCAGTGCTCAGTTATTATATGAGATGGGTGTTACCCATGCTCAGGGTTATTTTTTCGGCAAGCCTGATAAGGACATTGTTGAGATTTGTTAAAATTGTCGTATCTATTCAGCATGAATTCCCGTATCAGTCTGTAAGGGTTGTATTTCCGGGGGCGCTCAAGTACATCCATGTATCGCTTTACGAAAACATCCATGTTTTCATAAACCCCGGAAACACAACCCTTACAGACTGATACTCTATTGGAGTTTAAATTACGCTGAATAGTTACAAAATAAGATTGTTCGACAGCCGTCAAAGTATTTTCAATATCATAAAGATAAGCACTCATCTTATCATTTATAGTATGATGAACCTGTTCCGCCTTAACCAGACTGCCCATTCTCTTTTTTTGAAAAGAGCACAATACACTTTTAAATCAATCTCTTGCAGGATAATCAAAGCGCTCATCTCGGTGTTCTACAGCGGCAGGAAATAAATGCAAGAAAACAAATTATAAGCTAAAGATTTTTTATGCCTGGACGCTAAATAAATACACAATTAAATATCATATTAAATGAGGAACTGGCATTGGATATTTCCGGAGTACAAACTTCAGTCATTGCAGGCAATGTAGGACAAAATGATCCTGTTGGTATTAGTGTACTGAAAAAAGCCATGGACATTCAGGAACAGACGGCCATACAGTTAATTCAGTCAATCCCGGAACTACCCGCTAATCTGGGGCAGAATATCAATGTTAAGGTGTGAAAAACCTGTACTGACTTTTAATCTAATATAACACCACCCAATAAGAATCCAAATTAATCTGACAATATATTAAGGGCTGTTGGTCTTTCATCTAAAATCCTGGAAAATCAGTTAGCCTCTATTGCAACAGCCTTATGTACTGAATCTTAAGGATTTTCCAGAACATTGTTTATTCTCGCTACGATTCAGCTGATGGTAGTCAAGCCAACAAAAAATACCAATGATGTAAATTAATGATATTCAGAATATATTGAATGAGTTATGATTAATCAAGAATCAAATTTCAGATATTTACTATAAATCTTATTAATAGATTGAAGCACCATTTAAATATTATTAATGAATTAAAAAAGTTATTCCTATGAACGTTCGAAATATAGTCTGCCTGTTTTTCTTCCTGTCATTTATTCAGCCAGCCTATGCGGTTCCTTCACTGCTTCCCCTTTTTCCAATTATTGCCATTATTATTGCCAAGGGCTCACTATTAGTCGGCTCTTTTTTCTTTTTTGTTCTTTCATTATTTAAAAACAATAAGAAAAAATTTCTCATTTGGGGGCTTGGTTTGTTTTCATTGTTTATTCTATTGATATTTTTTGTTCACAATGTCTATGACTGATCTGAAAGAGACAATAGCGTCAGAAAATCCTCCCATAGAAACCAAGGCTTCACGTCTTCAGGCTCTGAGCAATATTGTTACTGTACCTGATTTCCAGGTAATACAAAGAGCTGATAACTATCACTTTAATCTTGATGGTACTTGCCAGTATCTGGTACGAAGCTCTTCAAAAATGGAAGATCAGGATGAGTTCTCACAGGCAGGACAATTTTCCACTATTGGACCTGTTCATAAAAATAAGGTATCTGCCTCAATTCAACAACTTTTCCACAACCCTGATGTTGACGAAGTCATTGTCCAGAAATACATTGATGCAGACCAGTGGGGTGTTGCCTTTTGCTTTTCAAAGGCCAGTATGTTGGTTGAATATTCCGGAAAATTCGAAGGCGTGACTTCTGGAACCATCAATCCTTTTAGCGCCATTCTTCCAACAACTATTCCCCGATATAAAAAATTGGAGCAACAGCTTTTAAAAATATTTTCTCAGTTTGGTCCCGCTGATGTTGAATTTGTTAATCCTGAAGCACCTCAGTTTGTCCAGGTTCGTCCAATCACAAGAGCAATTAAATTTCACAAAAATTTTGTATTACTCAAGATGCAGTTGCAGGAACTGGACAATACTTGCTGGAGAGAGAATGATGTCTGCCGGATGCTGGCTGAAAGAAACAACAAAAGCAAAGTAATTGCTGAACTTTATCTACAGGCATTACAGGAAGTCTACGAACGTTACTTAAAAAGACAAATTAATATTCCAGACAAACCCTTTATCAAAATATCCGATCAGTATTTTATGGCTTGTCAGCTTGAAAAACAGATCATTCCTGGCTTTTTTGAATTAATGCGTCTGGGTTTTCAGATGTCGAAGATACTAAATAATGTAAAAAAACAGAATTTTTCTGATTTATCCACACTCCAGCTTATGCACCAGAGTATTCTTATGTCACTGGCCTATGAACTGTTCAACAAGCAAGAAGCGATGAAGCTAAGAGAAGTTATAAGAATAGAGCTTGATAAAAGAATACCAGAAGGCACAATAGAAACTGATTTTTATTATGAAAAAATACTCGGCAGCTCAATCGACTTTGACAGAAAACATTGTATCTGGAAAAAACTGACACGCAGAGATGAACAGGGTATTGTTGTGGTTACAGGTGATCTTGAAAATGGCCCCTATTATTCTTTAAAACATCGGGATCAGAAAATTCCTGAGGGCGTTATTGTCGTAACTGAACAATTATATCCAGAAATTGGTCAATATCTACCCAATATCAAAGGCATTATTTGTAAATACGGTGCTTTAAGTTCTCACATAGCAATTCTTGCCCGAGAACATAAAATACCGCTCAGAATTCAGACCAATATAAAAAAATATGAGTAAAAATTATGAGTAAAAAAATTCCTGATAGTAAAAATAAAACCTATAGGATTTATGCATTCATTTTCCTGATACTCATCGCTATTGCCGGTACTTTTTATACCATTGATCTAATTGACACCTGGAAAATTATCAAAAGTGAACGCTCAGAAAAAACTGAATTGAGACAGTTGAAAAGGAAAGATATTCCAATTCAGGTGATATCCATAGCTGATATTATGGCAAATACAGACCGTTATGTCGTTATCGATGTTCGAGAAAAAGAAGAATTTTCTCAAGGAAGAATCAGACACTCACTAAATTATCGGCTAGGTGAAATCCTCAATGAGGAAAAAGTCAGACAAGACTTAATACAGGCAACTAAAGGAAAAGAACGCGTTTTTTACTGCCATGATGGCGAACGTTCAGAACTTGCTGCAGAAATGATCCAGCATGAATTCGGGGGTGTTAATTATATTCTGAAAAAGGGCTATCAACAAATTAAACATAACAGGGACAATCAAGCCATCTGGGAAGGTTCATTGATACATCTCTTACCTCAGGATCAAAAAAACCATAGAAAGCTCTGGCTCAGAAACAAAAATGTCATGGTCAAAACTCTAATCGATTTATCCATGTACAAACACGAAAAGGTCAGAGGTCTGGAAAATAAAATCTTTCTGCATGCTCCGATTTTACTGATGTCAAATCAACAAATCGATCATTTTATCCAGTCTCTTGGAAAAGAACCCATAGTGGCCATGTGTAATTCCAAAGTAAGCTGTTTTTCCACACGAATATTGCGTTATCGCCTTGAAGAACATGGCCGGTCTTTAGCCGGATTTGTCCGGTTGAGGGAGGATGTGACTCATCTTAAAGGGATTTAAAAACGGCTGTTTTTGTAAATCTCTGAGTTTTCCTGGATTTTTAGGATCACCAATCCATATAGGATGAGCTGAAAACAGTGGATTGACGATACTGCGAGTGGAATCAAACCCCTTAAAGCTAATACCAGCCAAATCAGACCAGGTATAAATAACATCTGACAAGGTATAAGCTCGATGGGCTATTTTTTGAGTTGCAACTAATTGATTTTTTTTCTGCCAGGAATCACTACGCCAGACAATAAATGGCACGGTATACATGGAACTGGTTGGAGCAGCTTCATTCCGTCCTGCAAAAAGATATCGAGGATCATCATAAACTTCTTCTCCATGATCGGAAAAATAAAGCAGAAAGCCATTATTATTACTTTCTTTAAATTTCTGAATTAAAGTGGATATAATAAAATCATTGTAAAGAATAGCATTATCATATTCATTATAATCCCTGGATTGTCGTCGATTTCTTATCCATAAAGGCTGGCCCATTCTATTTTTAAAGACATTAAAACGTTCAGGATAACGATAATGATAGGCTCTGTGAGTTCCCATTAAATGAATAATAATAAACTTTTTTTGTTCCCTGTTATGCAAAATTTTTTCAAAAGGTTTTATAACAACACGGTCATATTGTGAAGAATTTTGCGAACGATTATTATTGAGATAAATCTGTTCATCAGCCTGTTTGGAAAAAGTGGTTAATAGAGTATTGCGTTGAGTCTGTGTTTGCTGATTGGTGATCCAGTAGGTTTTATAACCGGCCTGTTTCATCAAGTTGAGTAAGGTTGGTTTTTCCAGATGGAGTTTGGGGTGTTTTTCATCGGCAAATGACAACACCTGCTCCAGGGTTTCAACAGTATAAGGTCGAGGTGCATAAACATTATCAAAAACCAGCAATTCATTCCTCAATGCTGATAACCGTGGTGTTGTCTCTCGGTGATAACCATAGAGACTCATTCGCTGCTTATTAGTTGATTCTCCGATCACTAAGACCAATGTATTAGGCGTGTTTTTATTCTTATCATGGAAATCATCCAGTGGTGCAATATTTTTATTCACTAATAAATAGTGTTCCATCTGGCGTAGCGAATGTTTGTATTTGAAATAACCAACAATCAGATGCCATGGAGCCACAGGTTCCATGGCATTGATTTGATATCTAAACGCTGCTGCCAGAGGCATTTTTTTTATCACAAGATAATCAACTATCGGCCAGCACACAATAAAACTGATAAAGACAATCATAATTGTGCGCATTTTTATTGATGAATCAACAGGTTTTAAATTTTTCCACATAAAAAAAGGAATCAAGGTGTAGATAATTAAAGCCGGTATCATCCACAGGCTAAAATAGGATTCAAGGAATTCACTGGATTCTGACCAGTTGGACTCAAAGATAATAAAAAGAACACTTTGGGAAAAATCCTGATGATATAAGGCCAGATAGCCCATCGTAACTAAGGAACTTGCCCAGAGTATCAGACCAATGATTCCGGATATAACTTTACTGTAATCAGGAAATAACAACACAGGAATTAACCAGAGGAAACTCATGGTAATTGCTTGAAACAAACCGCTAATACCTGCTATACCACTGCTATATATGATGATCTGATATAAGCCAGAAAAATAAAAAAAATAAAAAAAAGTTTTCCAGAAATTACGCCAGGAAAAGGGTTTGCTTTGATAGGTGAGATTGTTATAACGTAACATTTTCAATCGTTTATTAGCAAGCTGTTCAAGTAAGCTCAAGCTGTTTAAGTAAGCTTAAGTGGACATTAAAAGTATAATATATCAATAG
>JALSUJ010000144.1 GCA_027071355.1 Gammaproteobacteria bacterium
GAATCAGGCGATATATTACTGGCATTACCTGTTATCTCGGACGATGTTGTTCTTGGTGGTTTGATTATGGTGCATTCCACTTTAGCCTTCTGGTCACGCTTCTTTAGTCTGGTAGAACGAGCAGTAATAATCGTTCTCATTATCCTTGCAATTTTATTACCGGTGAACTGGTATTGGGGGAGACGTATGGCATTACCAATGATATTACTAGCTAAACGGTTAAGTAGTCTGGGTGAGAAACTTCCGGAAGACCTGAACCCCAATCTGTATGCCTATAATGATGAACTGGGTAAGATTTTTCAGGCTTTCAGTATTATGTTGCGGGAACTGCGCGAGAAAGCTTTTCTTGAGAAGCAGATGTTACAGTCAGAACGCATGGCCGCTATCGGGCAGTTGTCTGCCGGGCTTGCACATGAAATTAATAATCCACTGGCAGGCATGTTAATGGCTATTGATACGATAAAACAGCATGGCTCACGGGATAAACTTACTATCAAAACGATATCATTGCTGGAGCGAGGTTTATTACATATTAAAGAAACCACGTCAGCGTTGTTAGTTGAAGCAAAAATAAAAAGTCATCCCCTGGGTAGAAAAGATATCGAAGATGTGAAGACATTAATGACACCAAAAATTCAGAAATTATCAACACATTTAGTGTTAGAAAATCAGCTTGAAGATGATATCTCGCTGCCTGCCACACTTATCCGTCAGATTCTTATTAATCTTTTATTAAATGCGATTGATGCTGCTGGTGAAGAGGGTCATGTAGAGTGTTATATTAGCGTTATTCATAATCAGTTTGCCATATCAGTCAGTAATGATGGCAGGTCAATTCCTGAAAACCAGTTACCCTTTTTATATGAGCCATTTAACTCTATGGAAAAAACCGGACGTGGTATTGGTTTATGGGTAATATATCAGATTATTCATCAGTTGAATGGAAATATTACAGCAAACAGTGATAAAAATATTACCCTCTTTACTGTGAATCTTCCGTTAGAAGAAAGTTTATGACAACGAAGAAATGTAAAATTTGCCTGATTGAAGATGATGAGATCATGGGCGAGGCTCTAAGCACACGTTTTGAACTGGAAGGCTATCGTTTCGACTGGTTTCAAACTGCAAAGCCAGCATTAATATCACTTAAACATAAAAAATATGGTGTTGTTATCAGTGATATACGCTTACCTGATAAAAGTGGAGAAGAAATATTTAATGAATTAATTAATACAGGTATTAATTTACCACCGTTTATTTTTATTACCGGTCATGGCACTATTAATCAGGCAGTACGTTTACTTAAAGAAGGCGCCTATGATTACCTTATCAAACCATTTGAAGTAAGGACATTACTCAATAAGCTACGTAATTTAAAAGCCTGTCAACAGATAGAAAATAGTAATGATAGCCTGGGTGTTTCTGTTGCAATGCAAACCATTGATGAAATGTTACCTAAACTGGCAGGCAGTTCTACAACGATACTTATTACAGGGGAATCCGGTGTTGGAAAAGAACGTGTCGCAATCAGATTGCATCAACTGGCAACCGGGGATGCTGACCAGCCATTTATTGCGGTAAATTGTGGCGCTTTAACTGAAAGTTTGCTGGAAGCTGAACTATTCGGCTATGAAAAAGGTGCCTTTACAGGTGCAGCACGCATCAAAAAAGGTCTGTTTGAACAGGCGGATAAAGGCACCTTGTTCCTGGATGAAATTGGTGATATGACACCTGCCATGCAGGTGAAAATTTTGCGTGCCATCCAGGAACGTCAGATCACCCGCGTTGGCGGAGAAAAGAGTATACCTGTTAAGGTGCGCCTGATCAGTGCGACACATCGAGACCTGAAACAAATGACAACAGCAGGTGAATTTCGTGAAGACCTGTATTATCGTATTAATATTATCAATATAAAAATCCCGGCTTTACGTGAACGTAAAGAGGATATTCTCTGGTTGGCACATATTTTTATTAGCAAATATATTTCATCACATTCCGGGCAGAATAAAGTGTTGACCCCACAGTCAGAAGAGTCATTAATTAATTATCCCTGGCCAGGCAATATTCGTGAACTCAAGCATTGCATTGAGCGTGCATGTATTCTTAGTAGCAGTCATGTATTAACACCCGATGTACTTTTTGATGAACTTCCAGTTATGGAATATGATGAACAACTCTATGCATCACTGAATAAATATTTAGTTGCATGTGAACATAAGTATATTTTGAAATCATTGAGACTTCATGGCTGGCAGATTCAGGAAACTGCGAACTTTCTTGGCATCAGTCGTAAAAATCTATGGGAAAAAATGCGCAAACTCGATATAAAACGTGATCAGGAGAATAGTTAGGAAATCTCTAAATTACTCTAACCACAAAAGAAAATATTTCATGGTATTGAGAGCCAGAATTGATCAGAGTTTCCTTGAATTGACTGGAACCAAACCGTTGAAAAGAAATATTTTTAACTTTTTAAATAATTTTTAAAGTTGGCTCAAAATTTGCACAACATTAAGCAGAGGATGCTACGTGTTGTAGTGTCACATTAGCAAATTTATAACAGGAGCTAATTAAATGTATAACCATATTTTAAAAATAGCTGTTTTTTCTGCCTGTGCAGGGATGAGTCTTGCCGTAACGGGAGCCGAGGATGGCGCTACAACTGTAGGTGGAAAGGCTTATTTTGACTTTACTAATATTGACAATACCAGTAATGGTGAAAAGGTTGACCCCAGCGGTACCGGTGCGGATGCCAAGCGCTTCTATCTGAGTGTTAGCCATGGTTTTGATGCGCTGTGGTCAGCAAATTTAACCACAGATTTTAATTATACAAGTGCAACTAATGAGACTCAGTTGTTTGTCAAGAAAGCCTATTTGCAGGCGAAATTATCAGATGCCGCCATAATAAGTATTGGTTCGAATGACTTACCATGGATTCCCTTCGTGGAAACCCTGTATGGTTACCGCTATGTGGAAAACACACTTATCGACCGGCTTAAATTCGGCACCTCGGCAGACTGGGGGCTACATCTGAAAGGCAAGCAAATGGGCGGCATGGTGAAATATGCGGTTTCGGTCGTCAATGGCAATGGTTATAAAAATCCCAGCCGTTCTAAAAGTATGGATATTTCAGCAAGAATCAGTGTCAATCCGGTTAAGGGTCTGACTCTGGGTGCTGCTTACCGTAATGGCAAGCTTGGTCAGGAAACACAGACCACATCTACTGCTAATACTGCCAGTCGCGTGGATCTTGTCGCTGATTATCGTTTTAGTATGTACAATGTCGGTGTGGAATATTTCAATGCTAAAAATTACACCAGTACGGCTGTTTCAACCGGCCCGGAAGACAGAGCTGATGGCTATTCGGTATGGGGAACCGTTACACCTACCGAAAAAGTAGCTGTATTCGCGCGCTATGATTATGCCAAACCAAGTAAGGATCTGAATAACAGTCTTAAGGATACATACTACAACCTTGGCGTTTCCTATAAGGCACGTAAGCATGTGGATCTTGCGCTGGTTTACAAATACGACAAAGTCGAGAATGGCAGTATCAGCACCAGTAATGGTAATATTGGTGGTATTAACACCAGTACGAATGGTCAATACCGGGAGATTGGTCTATGGACACAGGTTAAATTTTGACATGGATAGAAATCCCTCTTCCACTGTGGAAGAGGGAAACTGTGGTGGTCTGGCAAAGCCTGGCATAATGTGGATGACCCAATTTTTTATCAGGTACGATGGAGCTAACAGCCAGGGCAGTGATAAACAGACAAACACGCCAGACAGCAACTTTCATTGACGACTCCTCATGTAGCAATCATATCTGTTATTATCACCCTGCAAGCACAGGATG